>JBAXJV010000069.1:0-11067 GCA_037137675.1 bacterium
TGACCATTTTCACCGCGCACCCAGCCGCTTCTATGTCATTCGGCTCATGTACAATCGCACTTTCATCAAGTTTGATATTGAGCTCTGTGGCAAGTTTCAGAATTTTATCACGGTCTCCGACCAGAATATAATCGGCGATGCCGCCCTGCCGGGCATCGTTTACTGCGGTAAGCACCGCCGCATCCTGCGCTGCAGCAACCGCGACTTTCTTTTTCGGAAAGGCCTTGATCGCCTGAGCGAGCTCGTCAAAGGTCGTAATCGCCCGGGTTAGTGGAGTGCTATTCTGAACAAAGCTCTGCATTCCTAAAAGGAAACCAAAAGAGAGTGAAAAGGTCAAGCGCCGTCGTTCAGGGCTTCCCTGATTCCTTCGCCTGGTCCTGCTCCGGCAGCCAGCCGCGGCGCACAGCGTCTTCGATCATCGCGGAGGCAACCTCCCAGAGCGGCCCGGCACCCTCTTCAATGTGGCGGTTGTGTGCCCGCACCTGAGGCGCTTTGATGCCGTGATCACGCCAGGCCACGCCGCCGGTTGCGTAGTTGTGCATGATCGGCTGCAGGCGGTCGAGTGCCGCCCCAAAACGTGATTCGGGCGTTATACGCGCCTCAAATTCGTCCCATAGCGCCCGTACATCCAGCGCCTGATCAGGCGGCAGCATCGCAAACAACCGTTCCGCCGCTCGCTGCTCGCGAGCGGGCTTATCGGCGGCGCCGCGCTCGTCGTAGCAGTAGGTGTCGCCAGCGTCAATTTCCACCAGGTCGTGAACCAGCAGCATGCGGATCACACGCCCGACATCGAGGGCCACGGGCGCATGTTCGGCCAACAGCACCGCCATCAGCGCCAGATGCCAGGAATGCTCGGCGTCGTTCTCGTAGCGCGACCCATCGGTCAGCCAGGTCCGGCGCACGATTTGCTTGAGTTTGTCCACCTCGGCCACAAACGCCATTTGCCGCGCAAGACGCGCGCCGCCGGCCCGAGGCAGTTCCGTCGTCGGCTCTTCAATGGACTCGCCGCGGGCGCGCTCGATCCAGCGCAGCAGTTCGCGAGCCACGGCGCGTTTGCTCCCCAGCGGTAGCGCCACCGGCGGCGCGTCCGGCGCCAGCAGTATCACACGATTCGTATCCACATCAAAACCGGCATCGGGCTGGGTCACATCATTGGCAACAATCAGATCAAGGCCCTTGTCCGCCAGTTTGCGTGCGGCCTCTTCCAGCAGGTGGTCTGTTTCTGCGGCAAAACCCACGAAAGTGCGCGCGCCTTTAAGGTCCTTGACCGTCTTAAGAATGTCGGGTGTGGGCTCCAGTTCAAAGTCCGGCTGCGCGCCGCATTTCTTGCGTTTTTCCGCCGCGCACTGCACCGGACGCCAGTCGGACACCGCTGCGGCCATCACCAGCACCTCGCATTCCGGCAGCGCCGCCCGCACGGCGGTCAGCATTTCCGCAGCCGTCGTCACGCGCACCAGCGTTACTCCTCCCGGCGTCAGCAGCGCCGTCGGACCGGAGACGAGCGTCACGGCGTGGCCGCGCCGCGCCGCCTCGGCGGCCACAGCATAACCCATCTTACCGGACGAGCGGTTGCTCAGGAAACGCACGGGGTCCCAGTACTCGCGCGTAGGACCGGCTGTGACAAGCAGGTTCATTCCTCACCCTCTGCGGCGTTTGGTTTCGGCGTCCGTGGCGGAGATTTTGGCGCGTACGACCGGCCCGGCCTCGTCGTAGATCGCGCGTATATCAGGGTCGGAGAATTGGTAGGTCCGCTCCTCAAAACTGGTGGTCGTCAGGCGGTCAAAAAGCCGTTGTTTGGCCTGAACCAGGTCCTTGCCGTAAATGTGGAAAGAGTCAGCGTGCCAGTTGAGCCGCGCCAGCCGCACGGGGCGTCCGCTGCGGCGCGCCACCTCGTCCGCCACAACCTGCTGATTGAACTGGATAAAGCCGAACATGTTCATGAAATTCGCGCCCCAGGCGTCGTTGCTGCGGAAGCGCACATTGCAATTAAGCCAGCCGACACCCTCTTCGTCTTCCATGATGCGATACCAAAGCGATTGCAGGCAGGGCGGATCGTAGCAATCGAGGTCGGTATTCGGCATCCAAGTGATCATCTGCGCCTGCCGTGAAAATGGTTGTGCCACCAACTTGGCGATCACAGCCTCAACCTGGTCCACCTTGAATGGCCCGGCCTCGATCTGGCGTCCGTCATTGACCTCGCGCCAGGCTCCATAGTTCGCGAGGCGCCCGTGATAGGTATACTCCCAACGCGTGTCGGCGGGATCGTTCTGGCATTTGACCCAGTGATCCTTTACCCCTTGCAATTCCATAACGTACTCACGCAGGTCTTCGATGCCGCCGGGGAAGGCTTTGTGAATCATGGGCTCGGCCAGAGGCTCTTCAACTGTAATGTCCATCGTTGCGTCAAGGCTCAGAGGATCGCCGGGCTTGTCATATTGCGTCGCAAAGCGCCCGCCGTGTTCGTAAAGCGCCACCAGCGCCCGTTCGTAGGCCTCCGCCAGCGACTGACCGCAAACATGTAAAACCGGTATGCTCTTCATCTCCTGCCTTCCTGTTTCACCACTTCCGACAACATTTGCTCAACAGCCGCCACACTGCGTGCCAAAGCGCCGCGCTTTTCCTCTACCAGTGCTGCCGCGCGTGCGCCCAGCGCTATGCGTTCTTCCGGATCATCCAACAATCGCCCGACTGCTGAGGCCAGTTCTTGCGCCGTCGCCACATGCACAAAAGCACGCGCTGCGTCGAAATCAGCTGCAATATCGGGAAAGTTTTCCAAATGCGGACCGGTCAGAATTGCCTTGTGCTCAACCGCCGGCTCGATAATGTTCTGACCGCCTGTCTGAGTCAGACTCTTACCAACAAACACCAGCGTTGCCGCTGCATAGTATCCACGCAATTCACCGGTGGTATCCACCAGCAGGACATCGGGCGCTGCAGCGCCAGAACCGGGCTCCTTCCAGGATGCCAGACCGCTCTTACTCCAGACTGTAAAACCACTGGCCGCGATCGCGGCCAGCACTTCCGCGCGCCGCTCGGCATGGCGCGGCACGAGCACCAGACGCAACGCCGCAAAGCGCGGGCGCAATACACGCAACGCATCGAGCAGCGCCTGCTCCTCGCCGGCCCAGGTCGAACCGCCCACCAATACCGGCGCATCGGGCGCCCAGCCCAAGCGTGCCAGCGTTGCGCGCGCAGCTGCAGCACCGTCAAGCGCCACTGGTTCCAGATCGTATTTGAGCGACCCTGCCAGTGCAATCCTCGCCGCCGGAACGCCGAGATCGCGCCAGCGCGCAGCATCGCCCGCCGTCTGCACCAGAATCATCCGCAGCCCTTCCGCCGCGCTCCTCACAAACGGACGCAAGCAGCGGTACCCCCGGTGCGAGCGGGCGGACATGCGGCCGTTGATGATGGCCACGGGAATCCCGCGCGCCGCGCAGCATCTCAGCATATTCGGCCAAATCTCGCCCTCAGCCAGAATCAGAACCGTTGGGCGGATTAAATTGAGCACCCGCCGCACAACAGCTGGAAAGTCGGCTGGATAATATATCAACACATCGCCATCGCCCATAATCCCTTCGGCCGTGCAGTGACCGGTGGAACTGGTTGTGCTCAGCACGAAAGAGTCATCAGGATGACGCACGCGCCATGCCTTCATGAACTGATTTGCGATGTAAACCTCGCCAACGCTCACGGCATGTATCCAGATCCGCCGCCGCTTCGTGAGCGCTGCTCTGACATCGGGCGCATAGCACCCGAGCCGCTGTCCGAAGTCACGCCGATAGCCACCGCGCCGCCGCATGTGCATCAGGAACTTCGGCAGCATCAGCGCGTACCCGAGCGTAAAAAGCACGTTATAGATAAACCACATGGGCAACTTACTCAGGGTGCATGGTTGAGGGTGGTTGATTGAGGATACATAGTTGTTTGTGCTCCTCCACTTTCAACTTCCACCTTGCACCCTCCACCCTTGAGGGAATGGTGGCGGCGCAGGGATTTGAACCCCGGACACGAGGATTATGATTCCTCTGCTCTGCCAACTGAGCTACGCCGCCAAGTATGCACTGAAGACAGTCTTAGTACCGGAAGTCGGGCCCTTCGTCAATGACCGACTGCGCGCTGTGGCGCTGAATTATTGCAGGCGGAACTCGAATGGCAGACTGATTTCCCCGGCCACAGGCACTCCATTGTGCGTCGCTGGTCGAAAACGCGCACTGCGCACAGCGTCCAACGCCGCCTTGTCGAGCGCCGGCTGGCCACTCGATTCACGCACCTCCAAACGCCCGGAATGCCCGGTGTCATCTATCACCGCCCATACCACCACCCTCCCCTCATGCCCCTGCATACGCGCGGAGCGTGGGTAGCGCGGACGGATCTCAGCCAACGCAACCGGGTATGGCCCCCCCGCAACCGACGCCGGGAGGTCGCTGGACGATGTTGCAGCCGACGTCATCGGACTAACGGTTGGAGGCTGCTCCGTTGCTGCAACCTCCGCACCTGCATAAGCTGGCAATGTCGCTTGATCCGCCTCTGGAAGGGATGCGACCTTGCTTACCAGCACATTGGACATGTCCGACGCGTCAGACTTGTCAGACACGTCTGGCGCCGCAGGCAAGGCCGATGGTGCGGGAATTACAGCTGCCTCAGGCTCCTTCACGGCAATCTGTTGCGGCCGCTCAGCTTCTTTAAGGCGCACGACTTCGCGCGTCGGCAATTCAGACTTGTCCGATTTGTCCGACACCCCGGAAAAGGCCGCAGGGGTCACCGTCATCCATTCCAGCATAACCGGCGCAATGTCCTGAGCCATCACCGAATGTCGTGCCTGGCAGCGGGCATAGCCGACCGTTGTGACCGCAGCGCTCACATGCAACGCCAGCGCCAATCCAACTGACATCTCAATTTGACGCCGTCGTTGCATAGAGCTTGTTTTCTAGCAGGCTAAAGCCTGCGGTCGTCATGCTTGCGTTGCATGGGACGCCCGCAAAATTAAAATACCATCCGCACGCCACCGTAGGCGCCGATGCCGGTGCTGCCGTAGCCGTACACTTCCTCATATTTTGCGTCGAACAGATTCTCGACCCGCGCAAAAATGGTGACCCATCGGGTTATGTCATATTCGCCGCGCACGTTCACAGTCGTGTACGACGGCATCATCACATCCCCAGTGCCGGCTACGTCGCGCCGCGCACCGATGTAAGTAAGATTCAGCGTGCCGCGCACATGACGCGTAAAAGCGCAGGTGCTGTCCAACCCGGCCTGATTTTTCGGTCGTCGCACGAGCGGCAGTCCGGTCGCATCGTCACGCGTTTCCGTGTATGTATAGGTAGGACGGAGCGTCCAGACTTCCATGGGCTGCAGCTCAGCGAAGGTCTCAAACCCGCTGGCCCTGGCGTGGCCAACATTGTTGTAACGGCTTGAAACATAGTCGTAGTCAATCAGATCGCGGAAGTCATTACGAAACCAGGTTACGCCGACCAGCGCGCGCTTGCCAGCAATGCCCTGTTCGATGCCGGCATCCCAGCCTGTGCTGCGCTCGGGCCCCAGATCAGGATTGCCGTAGCTAGAATATAACTGGAAAAGCGACGGCGTCTTGAAGCCCGTTCCGTAACTACCCTTGAACCGCGTGGCGGTCGAACTCACCGTATACTGCGGCGCCACACGATAGGTTACTTCGGAACCAAAAGCACTGGTGTCGTCCAGGCGCACCCCGGCGGCGGCGGCGGCATCGCCCGCTTTGACGCAATCCTGTGCAAACAACGACGTCGTGCGCAGGCTCTGTGCAGGAAAATCGTCAATCAATTCAGCGCTCTCGTAACGCGACTTGCCACTCTCGTCCTGATATTCAAGCCCGGCGGTCAGAGTGTTATACTTCCCCGCCACGACATCGTGTTGCCAGTCCAGCTTGCGCCACTGGCTGGAGAAGTTAGACGCACCAAACAGCGTGTAATCGTCGCGCTGATTGTCCGCGATACTGAAGCCCAGCCGCTGGTCCCAGCCTTCCAGCAGGGCTAGCCTGGCCTGAATGCGTGACAACAAATTCTGCTGTTCGGCCCAGCTGGTGGCATCCACAGGCAGTCCTGTCAGGTAATCGTAGTCGTCGTACTGATACTTGCCGTCAATCCAGCGTACGTTGGCATCCAGATCGAACTCCTCACGCGGCGTCCACCCCAGACGCCCGTAAAGCGTGGATGTGTGGTCGCCGTCCAGCTCGCTGTTGCCGTTGGATTTGTCGGCACGCGAAATGCCCGCCGTGTCGAATTGCGAAACACCGGCAGCATAATTTACGTCGCGTTCGCTCCCGGCGACTCCGACCGACTCGGTGAAGGTATCGAACGATCCCGCCTCGCCCTGAATGGTGACCTTGGCCGGCCCTTCCGCGCGCGCAGAGACAATGTTGATCACGCCCCCAATCGCATCGGAGCCGTAGAGCGGGCTCTGCGGTCCGCGCAGCACCTCAATGTGATCCACGCCGGACAGCATGATCTGCGAAAGATCGGCGCCGCGCCCGTCCTTAATCGGGTCGTTGAGTTTCACGCCGTCGAATAACACCAGCACCTGATCAGGCAGTGCGCCGCGTATAAACGGCGAAACGGTCCCCCCCGGGCCGCCACTTTGAAGCACGGTCAGCCCCGGCACTCCGTGCAGCACTTCGGCCACGTTGCGATTCTCGTACTCCTCAATTTTGGCGTGGTCTACAACGGAAATCGCGCTGGCCACATCGCTCACCGCCATAGGCAGTCGTGTGGCCGTGACTACAATCGGATCGGACTGATTGGTGTGCGCCATCGCAGCAACGGCATTTGTGCGCAACAGGCTATTGCCCGCAGCCGTCGTTATTGAGTCCGCCTGCGCAGGTGGAAGGTTACAACTCCACGCGGCAAGCAGGCCGGCCAGATACAAACTTACCTTCGTTCCACAGCACTTCCGTTGCAGCTTCATTCCGTTCGTTCCTTACTACCCGGTCGAGGCCGGGCGGGTTTGCCTGTAGATCGGCAGTACCCAAAACGCGAACGGAAAGGCATGGGGTAAACGAAACGGCAATAAAAAACCCCGGGGCTCTTCTCAATGAAAAACCCGGGGGTGCAACCAGTTCACACACCTCAAGCTCTCCATCCGCGAAAGAGGGCTCCACCGGCACACGCCGGTGGCCATGAGTGCTCGGGCGTAACGTCTTCTGGCTTCCGGCTTCAAACCTACCGCCCTGCCTTCCCCCATCCTTGCGGACAGAGTGGTTCGATCAGGGTTTCGTATCCGGTTACAGCGGCGCGACCGCGTCCGATTTTAACGGACTTCCGTTCTTCGCCCGGCTCAATTTAATAAACTGCCAAAGAACTGACGCAAACGATGCAGTTTCCCGCAGCGCTTGTCAATCGCTATCCCTTTGAAGCTTTCTTGGCGTTTTTCGCGACCCGCTTTTCTTTCAGCGTCATGGTGGGTTTCTTCTTGGATTCTTTTTTATTTTCAATGCCCTTCATTGCACGCTCCTATTTGTCAGATTTCGCCGCTTCGCGGTCGGTAACGGCCATACCGTTACGATGGTTGGTAATCTATCCCCGCAAAACAGTAGTGTCAATGCGTTAAAGGCCGATACGCCAGCCTACGGCAAGATCTACGCGGTAGCCGCTGATATCCATGTGAATGCGGTCGGGACCGATGGCGATGTCGCAGGGATTCACCCAGTCGTACCCACCGGCAGCATGCAGATAAAGATTTTTGGTCATATCCCACTGCACGCCCGCAGAAATACTCCCACCAAACAGCCACTTCTGCTCGTCAACACTATCCGTCCAGCTCTTCAAGACACCGCCGCTTTCCCATGCCACAACCTCTGTGCGCGTCAGTTGCGCGTCTAACAGGTTGAACGTAAGGCTGGGCTGCACGATCACCGACAGACGGTTCATCGGACGCCAGCGCAGGCGCGGCCCCAGATCCAGCGCCACCGCTTCGGCTTTGGTTTCCAGACTCACGCGACTGACCGCCACGGCCTGCCGGCGCCCGACGACATTATCGTTCTCAACCGTCGTGTCGGCAGCCTGCACTATGGAACCCGGCCGGTCGGAAATCATCGGCCCGATAGCCGTGGGATCGCTCATGGAATATGGAGCCGACGGAAAGGCCGGATTGCCAAGCGTGTCGTAGAAGTAATTCCAGCTCTGCGACCGCGCCATGTGTGACTCCCAGGTGTTCCAGTCAACCTGCTGGCTCCAGGCTGTGCGGTCCTGAAAGGAAGCCTCCATACCGTCGAGCCAGCCAAGTTGCGCCTGCACGCTCCAGTCAAACAGCGCTCCGGTTGCAAAGGTGTAGCCCATCGTCAGCAATGCGCCAACGCCATCCATGGTGGACTGATCGTTCCAATCGCTGCGTGCGGAGGTCAGGAACGTATCAGTACGGCGGGCGGTGTTTTCCGAGTTGTTAACGCGGGCGAAGGTTAGCGTGCTCGCAGCCTCATCGTACTGTCCCGCGCGCTGATAGCCGAAGTACTGGCTTACGCCATCAATTAGCGGCAAGGGCAAGCCGGATGGCCCGACATAGCCGTCATCAAAAGTCCTCAGCATTTGCGATGTGCCGTCATATTCTGCGGGTTGTGGCGCAATATATGCCCGGGCCCCCGTCGTGCCGGGAACAGCGGCCTGAAAGCTCTCATCGGCGGCTCTGGACCCACCTTTTACCGACAACTTCATGTTGCCGCGATACCAGGGGCCAGCCTCAAAATATCCCTGCCCGGAACAGACCGCCGCACCGCATAAACAGAAAATGAACAATAGTTTTCTCATGACTTATTTCCTCTTACCACTCACTATTCAACCAATCGTTTGACTTGATAGGCGCGCAATCCGGCGGGCGGCTGGGTGGCAGGCGGGCCGGCATCGATCCACTGTGTCCGGTTGGCACCGGCACGCAGACGCAACGGCACCTGCACCCAAATCCCGGTCGCGGAAAAGTTGTTCATGTATTCAATGGCGTAGGACTGGCCAGCCACACTCTCGAATTCCAACACGATGCGTTCTCCAGGTCCTGGTAGAGGCACGATCGTAAGCACGGCCGCGCCAGCGCCCGGCAGCGGCGGATTCCAACCCGGCAAAATGTACTGCAGCTCGATGGCTGGCGGATACAAATTAGCTGGATAGGCGCCGGTGCAGAGATAGACAATGCTCAGATCCTGAGTGCTGCCTACCGGGAACGCGGTTGACATCTCGATCATCGGGCGGCCGTCCCAGGCCGTACCGGTGCGGTTCTCAACCGTGATTCCAGGGTACAGGTTGGTGAATAACACACGAATTCCGATGGCGTCAGTGGCCGAGTTGTTGCACACACGCAGAACCTGCGTGTAACGCGGATTCCAGCGCTCGCGCGCCATGAAAGATGAGCCAACCAGCGCCGGCGGTCCGCTCACGGTGACGAGGAATGAATAGCTGGAAGTGTAGCCGGTGGAGGGATTATAGGCATGCACCGTGATCGTTGCCGTGCCCGGGTTGCGCGGATTAACTTCAAGTTGTCCGCCAATGATCGAAACGCTCACCACATTGGTATTGCTCGATTCCACAGTGTAGACCAAGCCTGTGCCATAGAACATGTTTGTAAGCGCGAAGCGTGTAACTGCGCCGGTCGAAACCGGGCCCGGCAGCGGCACATGTTCCTCGTATGGGGTGTTGGTACCAGTCGGCACCCAGACGGTCCGCGACGGCAGACTGTAGCCGTTGCTGTTCCAAGCGAAGAGCCGGATTGCGTACCAGGTGCTGTTCGACAGGCCCGTGACCGGGTATTGATTTACCATCAGCACGTCATTGGTATGGTAGCCGGGCAGGTAGGCCGTGAAGTTGGTGTCGAGTCCGACATCCAGCTTGTGCGTGGTGGCATTCGAAACAGTCTGCCAGCGCGCAAGCATGTTCGATGCAGTAATGTCCACCGGATCGAGCTGCACCGGCGCATCCAGCCAGAGGTAGGTGAAGGCGTTGCTCATGACCATGAAACCGCCTGAGCTGGACCCCACGCTAACATCACCTGTGACAGCGCCCGTGGCCGCGCCGGCAAGCACCGTTATTGATTGGACGGTTTGCGTGACAATGCCCGCTTGCACACCGGCCAGAGTGACATTGGTAATGTCGCTGCCATTGCCAAGGCTGATGCCCTGAATCAATACACTGATGCCGCCGCCGACATTCGCCACACGGGGCGTGACGTTGGTGATGAGGCCACCAATGCGCCAGATATGCGTGAGCGAAGAAGCCACATTCCAGTTGCTGTTGCCCGCCTGACTGGCCTGTATGCTGGCGACGCCGGGATTGGTGAAGGTCAGGCTGTTTCCCACCATCAATGTAATGGCAGGGGTTAGATTGCTGAAACTGACCGGCAGCCCACTCGACGCCGTGGCGACCACAGTAGTACTGGCACCAAAAACGAACTGCACGCCATCCGCAGGCAGGAAGTTGGTAATGCTCTGGTTGGCCTTGATGATCGTCAGCCAGGTGGTATTGGTCGCCTCCCAGTTGGCGGCATTCACTACACCGGTGACAGCATAAATCCCAACATTGATGGGCACGCTAGCGCTGCCAGCATAAGTCAGCGCTACGGCCGAACCAGAGCCGACAATCGCTGTCACAGGCTTTTCGCTGCCGTTATACACATGATTGGTATTGCTGAAGATTATGCTGTCGAGCGCCCGCTTAATCACGCCAACGCTGCCGCTGACAATAGTGGGCAGAGTGTAGTTGTTCGTGTTAAAGCCACCGACGCTGCCGGGGAAGTTAGCGGCTGCCAGCGTAGCCGAAACGGAGATGCCTGTGCCAGCGTTCGTGATGGCATAGGTGCCTGCCGTCTGATTAACCGCAGAAGTTTCACTGCCGATAAGCCCGCTCAATGCGTAGTTCGTGGCGCCAAGTGTCGCCGTGGCGTTGCCGTCATAGACCTTGCTGATAGTGGGAACCAGCGTAGCGGTCAGCGGCGCCTTGGTGATCACACCAACGCTGCCGCTGGCAATGGTGGGCAGAGTGTAGTTATTCGTGTTAAAGCCACCAACGCTGCCGGGGAAGTTAGCGGCTGCCAGCGTAGCCGAAACGGAGATGCCTGTGC
>JBAXJV010000070.1:0-11062 GCA_037137675.1 bacterium
CACTGATAAAGAAAAAGTTTTAACTACGAAAAGCGCGAAATAGTAGGTTTTTGATTAAACGCGCCATCCTAAAAGTCTTGGATTTATGAAAGCAATTCTTTTCGCACCTTTCGCGTGTTTCGTAGTAAGCAGTTACGCTGAAAGAAAGGGGCCTGTCATGAAAAAGCAGAATTCTGACAACCTGAAACGTCCGTGTCGCACCGGCAGCAGGGCAGGATCGGCGCTGATCACGGTTCTTGGTGTTTCGCTGATTCTGATGCTGGCGGGAACCACCATGGTAACGCTTTCACGGCAGTCCATATTCAGGATTCGGCGAACAGCCAATTATGCGCAGGCGCAGGCGGTGGCGGAAGCCGGAGTTGCCGACATGCTCGCCAAACTCGGAACCAACTATACGAGGTGGCAGAACGTTTCTGTCTACACGATGCCTTTTTTTTCTAATGGCACCTACTATGTAAAAACCCAGCTTACGAACAGTCATGTACTCATAACAAGCGATGGCCTTTATAAGGGCGAGTCTAATCGGACGGTAATGGAAGTGTTGTGCACGGATCAAGATAGCAACAACCTGCGTTTTGGCGCCAACTGCGCTATCTTGTCCGACGGACTTGTCACATTAGCTTCGGGAGCGTACGACATTTACGGCGATGTGCATGGTAACAAGAATGTTGGTCTGGCCAATGGCGATGTTTTTGGTGCGGTCACCGCTGTAGGCGTTGTGAATCCGACCAGCGGCGGCAATTCCCACCAGGCTGTTCGTCTCCTGCCGGAATTCAATTTCGAGAGTTACCTGTGGATGGCAAAAAACGGGGGTTCTTACGTGGAAGGTATTACAAATGGCTGGACAACGTTGTCCGGAGCTAATCTCGGTAAGACGGCGGCCAACGGCATCTTGTACGTCAACGGTAATTTGAGTATTGCAAACAGGAGTTCTTTCACGGGCACCATTGTTGTTAACGGAAATATCCAGACCGCGAACAAATTCGACCAGTATCCATACCCCGGCCGTACCAATGGTCCGTCGCTTTTGAGCACAGGCGCCATTGACCTGAATAACCATGAAACATATAACGGGGTTGTATTCGCCAAAACGTCAATCAACATCAATAATAAGGTTACTATCATTGGCGGGATCATCTCCGGCGGGATTACATATATCAAGAACGGCGTCACTGTTACCAACAGCAGCAGCGGCTATCCGGCATGGGACCCCCTGAATCCGGCGGTTTCTACGAAAGTGATTAGCGGCGGGTGGCTGAAATGAAGGCGGAAAATTTCACCTGCGCATGCCGTGATCTATGACTTCAGGCGCGGGCGTGAGGGTGAGTGGGGTGGGGGTGGCTGTTGAGGAAATAGCGTCGTCAGGTTCGACGGTGGACCGACATCAAGAATCATTCATGAAGGTTACGACCACGGGTCAAGTCAGCCTCATTGCAACCGCATGAGGACGGCTCGTCAGGGACGCCTCGTCTGTGAAAGCATTGCAAAGGGGTGCACAAAATAGAACTTCAACGCCGTTCGTCCTCGTGGTATTCTCCTGTTCAGTTTCAGTAGTGGATGCGTCTGCCATGAATTCCAGTGACGAAAACGTGTTTTCTGCTTTTGCCGCGCGACTTCGGAAGTCGCTGCCACATGCGGCGCTTTGGGCTTTCGGCTCCCGGGCGCGGGGTGATGCGACTCCCGAATCCGACTTGGATATCTGTGTTGTCGTGGACCATCTTGACAGGTCCACACGCAACTTGATCCGGCAGATTGCCTGGGAAATCGGGTTTGCCAACGATATCGTCATAACGACCGTAAAATATTCGAGAGATGCTTTTGAGAATGGACCTCCATCAGTGAGTCCGCTGGTTCAGACCGTCCTGAGGGAAGGGATTCCCGCATGACAGACAATTTCAAAGCCCTTATCAACTATCGTATTGAGCAGGATGACAGCGCATTAAAAGCGAGTCAGACACTCGTTGATGAGGAACTCTGGCGCGACTCAGTCAACCGCTCGTATTACGCAGATTTCTATGCCTTGCTGGACTTGCTGGCTCTCAAGGGCATGGGGACCTCCAAACATTCAGGCGCAATCTCCCTCTTCGATCGTGAGTTTGTAAAGGCCGGAATATTTCCGAAGGATCTTTCTGCCACATTGCACCGCACGTTCGATATGCGGCAGGAAGCCGACTACGAAGAGCAATCGCAGATTGAGGAATCAGATGTCCGTGATGCGTTGGCCCAGGCGCGAGCTTTTGTCCAGCAGGTTCGCCAATACATTGGGGTTGCTGCGTAGTTACTGTTTTCGCACCCTCGGCAAGGAAGTACACATGATCCAACGAATATTGCTCGCCGTTGTGCTCGCGGTTATATACCTGCCGCTCGCCGTGGTTATGGCGGATAGCGCATCCTCCAACGCTGCGCCAAACCGTGTCACGGCGCTTCAATTGCGCGATGCGTATCTGATGGCCGCCAAAGCCGAAGGGGCGCTGGGCGCCGGGCAATCATCCGAAGCCTTAACGGGATTTACCAACGCTTTTGCCCTGTTTCAGCAGATTCACGAAGCTTACCCGGACTGGCAGCCAGAGCTGGTTAATCGCCGCATGTCAGAGATCGGCGACGTAGTGCGCCGCTTGGGTGCAGGCGCGCCGGGCGATAAGGCAGCCAGCGATGATCGCATCCGGCGGCTGATTCGCGACATGGAGCAGGTCCGCATTCTGCTGGCCGTGACCGGCGAAACGCACGATCCGTCCAACTCCGAAGAGATTGGCGAGCTCCGCGAACGTGTTCAGCGGCTGGAAGAAGTAAACGCCGCGCTACAGCGCTCCAACCGCCTGCTGGTGGATGAAACGGCGCGGTTGGACGCGCGGCTGGCAAAACGCGATAAGCGCGGCGAGCCCCGTCCGTCGGCCGATCTGGTGGCCAGCGTTTTGCGACGTGAAGCGCAGCAATTGGAACAGCAGCAACAGTCGGCAACCGCCATCGCGTTGCTCGGTGAGGCCTGCCTGTTGATGCCGGACAGCACGGAGATGGCCATGGCCTTCGCATTTACCCGGATGCGCGGCGGCAAGTTTGCCGAGGCCCGCGATACGCTGCTCGCGCTAGCTGACCGCACCCGCACCAACGCCACGGTTTATGCGGCGCTGGGCTCGGCGTATATGGGGAATACCGAGTTGAGCAATGCCCGCGATGCCTTCGAAAAAGCCATTTCGCTCAATCCCGGCATGGGCGATGCGCATTACAATCTGGCCATACTCTACATGGAGCGCGATCCGCCAGATCCCGCCAATGCCGAGCGGGAATATATGCGGGCGATTCAGGCTGGCGCAGCGCCCGATCCTGCCTTGAGCAGCGCAATCCGCGACCTCTCGATCATTAAAGCGATGAAACAGCAAAAGAAGGCGCACGCCGCAGCAGGGAGATAACAGGCGTAAAAGAGCTCCTCTGAGGAAGCAGGGTTCGGGTCAGGCGCGCCTTCAAGGCTTTGATTGTAGCCACTGTCCTCTGGTGAATTCGCCGCCGGTCAGGCCCTCGGCAAATGACATCCGTTGGTCCGCTTTGACGATGCGCACGGTTCCAATCCGGCGGCCCGGCAGAAAGCCCAGCACATCGCCGGTTTCAGGGTCCGTCACTGGTCGCGCCGGCTCCATGACCTCAAAAATGGCGCCCACGCGCACGCCGGTCTCAATGCCGCCGTTCAGGATCAAGCGCTTCCCGGTTACTTCCGCCACCATCAAGTGACGCTGGTCAACCGGCACTGCACGCAAAACGCGTGCGACCCCCTCGCGGATAGCCGACCGCGTGGCCGTTCCCAGCGGCGTGCGGAAGTAGGCGTCGCCGCCAAAGCGCACGCCTTTGTATTCGGTTTCTGCGTAAGCGTATCCCGCATGGGCCCGCCCCGCGCACTCGACGGAACCGAGGATTCTGCCGCTCTCGATATCCACCAGCGTCAACGTCAGCGCCACGCGCGCCGTATAGCCGCGCCCGATGAAAGCGATCCAGTTCAGGGCGAACCAAAAACTTCCGCCGCTCTCCTGGGAAAAGTCCGTGATCACGCCACGAACGAGGTATTGGGCGTTTTTCAACCGTCCGACGGTTAGTTTTCGCTCTGGCCGGAACCATGTGCTTTGCTGTTGTTTAAGCTCGCCGATCAAGCTCTCAAAATGCTGGCGCTCAACAACCTCAAGGTGTGGAACGCGCACGAGCTCGCTCACCAGCACATCGGACATCCCGTCGCCCAAACGCCATTGTCCTTCGTAACCAGAACGGTTTTCGAATGAGCTAACGGCGAACAGCGGCGCTACCGTATCGTCGGGCCAATGCGGGAGTCCCGGCCCATAGAGGCCGCAGCCTGCTGCGGCCAGCGCCGCGATGATTGCTACCTGAACGCGCATCGAATCCTCCGCGCGCAATATACAGTGAACGGTGAACAGAAATCGCGCTGTTCACTACTAGCTCTTTGCTCTTCGCTGCCGGCGTTTCGTTAATCGCGTCGGCCGCTGCTGCGGCGCGGATTGCGCGCCTCGTTCACGACGAGTTGCCGACCCAGCAGTTCACGTCCATGCATGGCCTGAATCGCGGCTTCGGCTTCACGGCGATTAAGCATCACCACGAACCCGAAGCGTTTGGATCGTCCCTGGAAGCGTCCTGCGACTACCCGCACTGAGAGGATGCCGCCAAAGCGTTCGAATTCTTTGCGCAAGGCCGGTTCCTCCATCTCGGAGGGCAGATTGCCAACGTAAAGCTCAACGCCATCCGCGTCGCGGCTGCCGCCACCACTACTGCTCCGCACATATCGGGGTGCTTTCCGCCCGATTAAAAATCCCACGCCCAATCCCACCGCCAAAGCTGCCGGCACTGCCACTGAGTGCTGCATAAGAACAGATATTACTGACATGTTGCGTCTTTCCTGCTGTTTGCGTCTGTTAACACGGCACGGCACCCGCCTGGGAACTCCGTGAGATGCCGCGTTTTATTTCGTTTCAAGGAAGCCATCCAGCTTCCGCATGCGCGTGGGGTGGCGCAGTTTGCGCAGCGCCTTCGCCTCGATCTGGCGGATACGCTCGCGGGTTACCGCAAATTGCTTTCCCACTTCCTCCAACGTTCTGGCATACCCGTCGGTCAAACCGAAGCGCAGACTTAACACCGATTGCTCGCGTTCGGTTAGCGTTCCCAAGACCTCTTTCAGCCGCTCCTTCAGCAAGCTGTAGGCGGTCTTTTCAGAAGGATTTTCGGCGCTTTTGTCTTCAATAAAGTCGCCAAAATGTGCGTCATCGCCGTCACCCACCGGACTTTGGAGCGAAATCGGCTGCTGCGCCATCTTATAAACGGCGCGCACGCGCTCCACGGGCAGTTCCATTTCCTCGGCGACCTCTTCGGGTGTGGGCTCGCGGCCCAACTCCTGCACGAGCTTTTTCTGCACCCGCATGAGTTTATTGATCGTCTCGATCATGTGGACCGGGATCCGGATTGTTCTGGCCTGATCAGCGATCGCGCGGGTGGCTGCCTGGCGGATCCACCATGTGGCGTAGGTGCTGAACTTATAGCCGCGGCGATACTCGAATTTCTCCACGGCCTTCATCAGCCCGGTATTGCCTTCCTGAATCAGATCCAAAAAGGAAAGCCCGCGGTTCATGTATTTTTTGACGATGCTGATCACCAGACGGAGGTTGGCTTCCACCATCTCCGTGCGCGCCACCATGCCCTGACGCATCACCTCACGCAAGCGCTTGTAGCTCTGAAGGAAATCTTCCGTCGGCATACAGAGGTAGACTGATATCGTGTGCAATTTGCGATGCTGCACCGCTATTTCATCCACTGTGCGTTTGATCTGGCGCGCTTTTTCAAGCGTCTCAATCTGGTTTTGGCAGGCCAGAATCTGACGGAAAGACACTTCCGTCTGCGCCGCGATCTGCTCGACAATCTTCTGCTTAAAATACAGCCGCACAAAGTGATGCGTGAGGCGTTTGCGGATCTTTTCGCACTCCTTAGCAGCACGATCACGCTCCGGCTTGGACGCCCGCGCCTTGATCGATTCGGTGTAGATCTTGCGCAGTTGGCCGCGGTTGTTCTCAATATCCCGTTTCAGTCTGGGCAGGACTTTCAAATACTGTTCGCGGCTATCCACAAACTTGTCTTCAATCACGCGATCAAAGCGTTCCTTGCCGACTTCCAGCTTTTCGACCGTTTCCAGATAAAGATCGGAAGCCACGCCAAGGTTGTCAAACATCACCCGCACGGTTTGCTCTGCGGCCTCGATGCGTTTACAGATCGACACTTCCTGTTCACGGGTGAGCAGCGCCACCTGTCCCATCTGGTGCAGGTACATCCGGATCGGATCGTCGAAAATATCCAGCCGCTCGGCAGCGCGCTGCGCGGCGGCCATGGGTTTCTCGCTGTCTTTGCGGTATTTTTCGACGTCAGCAGCGTCAATGATTTCGATGTCCATGCTGCGAAACAGCTCGAGGTAGCCTTCCAGTTCCTCTGCGCTCACTACGGAGGAAGGGATCATCTCGTTGATATCTTCGTAGGTAAGATAGCCCTGGTCTTCGGCCTGTTTGACCAGATCCTTGACACGCTGGCTGCGCTCTTCCCAGGTGGGGCTGACTGCGGCGCCAGCTTCTTCCACTACTTCTTCGCCTTCGCTCTTAACCTCCAGCAACTCGGGCGCTTCCATCGCTTCTTCGGGCACCACCGCCACGCCTTCGGCATTGGTTTTAGACTTGGGCTTCGGGTGAGTTTTCTGGTCAGGCTTAAGTTGGGCTTTTTGATCAGGCTTAGGCTGAGGTTTTTGATCAGGCTTAGGCTGGTTTTTTTGAGCAGGCTTAGGTTGGGGCGCACGTTTTTGTGCCCGTGTGCCTGCCTCACTGGCATGCGGCTTCTTCGCCTTTGCTGCTTCCTGATGCGTCGCTTTGGTCTTGGTCATAAGTCGGTCGTCTCCAGCCCAATTCACATTCTAGCCATTGTCGAAAAAAAGAAGGGTACTATATAAAGACTGCTCCTGCAACACAACCATAAACCACCACCAAAAACCAGTGCGCGATTGCTTTTCCGGCGCGCGTCGGATACCTTCTTCCGAAGCGGGCGGTTAGCTCAATTGGCAGAGCGCCAGCTTTACACGCTGGATGTCACAGGTTCGAGCCCTGTACCGCCCACCAATACCTCCGCGCCTCTGTGTTTTAGGCTCCACATTCTTCCGAGCGTATGCCCTGTTCTGTAAAGGTCATGCGCCAGACTGCGCCGCCAACCGGTTTTACCTGCCCGCTGGCAGCAATGCGAATCCCGCATCCCGAAGGTAATGCGTAGCCTGTATAGCCCGCACCTAGCAAGCGCAGCAGAACCTTGAGCTCAGCCCAATCTTCGTCCTCGGCATGCGTGTCGCAGAGGAATGGCGTCAGGCCCAGGCAAGCAAAAGGAGCGGCTGTGGCATTATCGCTTGGACTTCGCCAGCGCACCCAAAAGGCGCCCAGCATGATGCTGCCGGCCGAAACGCCAATAAAGGGCACCCCGGCGGCATGCAATTCGCGCAGCCGCGGCCCGACCCCGCGATGGTTCACGGCGGAGATGCCGGCTTCCACATCGCCACCGGATATAAACACTACCTCGGCTTGCGCCAGCGCCGCCCCGACCGCCGTTCCAGACCCGCCGCGCATCAGCGCCACATTGAGAACCTCGCCGGCGCCGGCATCGCGCAAGACCGTCTCACCCCAGCGCCGGAACTGCGCGTCGTCGCCATTGGCAGCGCCGAGGTATGCCACACGCGGGGCATGGCCATCCGCCATTCGTAAAGCTTCCTTCAGCGCCGGGTCAGCACCTCGCCCCCGCCACGCCGGACCTCCCGCCAGTAGCGTTACCACTCCCGCCATTTTGACATCCTTTCCCCGTGCGTTTCCAGCAGCGCTGCAGTGTTTAATCCCTGCTGCAGGATGGTTAGCCGATGCTTTCCGGAAGCCTCCGGCGCGATCGCATCCACAAAAGCTATTTCTATTGGCAGCGCACTACCATACAAACCTGCCAATGCCCGTCTCAGCGCTGTTTCCATGCCGGTTGTCGGACAGGACGCGCGGCACCGCAACAGCAGTGCCCCGGACGCTGCCTGCGTGAGTTGATACTGCCGCAAACCATCTTCAGCCGCCAGCACTGCGTCTACTTCGTTCGTCGTCAGCGGGCGCCCGGTGCAAGCCTGCGTCAGGTCAGACCCGCGCCCTTCCATCGCCGAGAGCGTCAAGCCTGTGCGGCGGCCGCAGGGACATGGCGCTGCAGCCACTGTTACCAGGTCGCCTGGATCGAAGCGCACAAAAACCGCCCACGGGTTGTCAAATGGCGTTATCAAAATGCGCCCCCGCTGCGGGCCGCCCGCCGATTCCTGCCAGGGTTGGAAATCCACCCGGCACGATTCGATGACCTGGTGATAGTTTCCGCATTCGCATTCGGTAAACACATAGCCCGTTTCGGTCGTGCCGTAAGAACTGACCAGCGGCACGCCGAAGGCCGCAGCAATCGTCCGCCGTGCAAGCCGCGACGGAAACTCAAAGGTCATTACGATCGCCTCCGGCCGGTAAGGCTTACGTTCCCGTTTCAGCAGCCATTCGGCCCAGTGCGTTAGAAATGCCGGATTGGCTTCCAGCACCTTCGGTGCGAAACACGCCAGCTCCGACGTCATCCGTTCGAAGTCGCCATCGGTCCAACGCGCCGGATCAGGCTGCCCGTTGAGAAAAAGAATCCGCCCGTCGCAGCGCTCGTCCATGGAAAGCCGCCCCTCGGGGTCCAGACGTCCGACGCTTAACGGACTGGCGAGCAGCGCCTCGCGATGGCCGCCCAGACCGGCTGCCGCCAAACGGGCGTTCAACTCCCATGAAAGCCGCTCTGAAGCGTCCCACCACGGTTGGTGCCAGATATTCAAATGGCGCTCCGAGGTCGTGCCGCTTGTCGGCGCATAAGAGATCTCGCCGCGCCGCAAACCATCCTCGACATTCCGTTCCGCCGGCGTCATCCCGGCGGGGAATGCCGCTTTCAGGTCAGCTTTGGTAAATGCGGGCATGGCCGCATAGCGTTCATCAGCGGACACTTGCGGGCCGGGGTCAAGCGCACGCCAGCTACGGTAGGCCGGCACAAGATTCAGCGCACGCGACAAAGCCGCATGACTTCTGGCGTTGTAACGCGCCCGCGCTCCTACCGGAGGATTCGCAAACTTATGAGGCCCGGACGTCACGGGTTCTGCAACACTTGCGCCTGATCCCAGTCGCCGTAATAATCAACGACCGTGATAAAATTAGCGCCATTGCCGGCGACAGAGGTGTAAATCGCCTGATTGCCGTTGACCACCAGCGAGCCGTTTGCGGTGGACGCGATATTCCACTCGTATGGTTCAACTCCGCCAGCCACCGTAAACACCACGCTTGTGGCATGACTGCCTGTGATCGTAACCTGATCCGGGACCAGCACTACATTGCCATCCTCTTCACTGCATGACACGCCAAAGGCTAATAAGCCGCCAACGAACGCCAACCCCGTCAAGCCCATCGCAAACCGTTTCATCTTGCTGTACATCGTCAACCTCCTGTTGTTTATTTGAAACCCGCCAATTTTCATACCGGCCTACTTTAATTTACGCCGCAACGCCTCCAGATCGGCCTGTGGTGGCGGAAATTTCAGCTGCATATCCTCCATCGTCTCACGTAATATTTCCGACACTGCCAGACTGCGATACCATTTATGGTTGGAAGGAATAACGTACCATGGTGCGCAAGCTGTACTGCAACGGGTCAGCGCGTCGCTGTAGGCTTTCATATAGTCGTCCCAGCGGGTGCGCTCCGAAAAGTCCGCCTCCGAGGCTTTCCAGTTGCGATCCGGATCGTCCAGCCTGGCCAGCAAGCGGCGCTTCTGCTCGTCGCGCCCAATGTGCAGGAAAAACTTGACCACTGTGACACCGGTTCCGGTCAACAAACGTTCGAAGCTGTTGATCGTATCGTAGCGCGCCTTCCAGACCGCTTTTGGCACCAGGTCATGCACCCTCACGACCAGCACATCCTCGTAATGCGAGCGGTTGAAAACGCCGATTTCGCCGCAGGGCGGCAGGGCTTTGTGAATTCGCCACAAAAAATCGTGCGAGCGCTCCTCAGCCGAAGGCACCTTGAACGGAGTAACCCGGCAGCCTTGCGGATTCAGACCCGAAAAGACCGTGCGGATCAGTCCGTCCTTGCCAGCGGCATCCATGGCCTGCAGAACAACCAGCACCGCCCGCCGGTTCTCGGCGTAAAGCTTGTGCTCGAGTGTGGCAAGCGCCGCCACATTTTTATACAAGCGCTCCTGAGCCTGATCCTTTTTGGCTTTCTTCCAGCCCGGCGTGCTGTCCGGATCAACATCAGACGGGTGAAACGTCGAGCCGGGTTTTACCTGTAGTTGCTCACGCCACGCCATAATCTCACCCTCTTTTTTCAGCTGCTTGCCACGGGGTTCTAGTCTGACGGGCTGCCGCTGGCGCTCGAATATCCGTCTGACCGGACCACCTCAAAACGGCCCGGCGCCACCTTCTTAAATAAATGCTTATGCGTATACATCATGACCGTAAGTGCGGCGGCCGGGTTCTTTGACCGGAACGTGTATCCATCAGCCTGCAGCGCTCCAACGATTTCCGGAATACTCATCGAGCGTCCGGTTTTTTCCAAAACCGTCTTCACGCGCTCTCGCTGTGGCGTGTGTTCCAGGCGCGCTGCTGCGCGGTGGGCCTTGGCAGGCCTGCGCAGAAGCCCCTGATTCTCAACCGGCGCGGGCGCTGCTCCACTTTGATCGAAGAGCGCGGACAGCTCGTTTTTAAACGTCTCCAGAATTTTCTCATGCGCCGCGATTTTTCGGAGCAGGCGCTTGCCCTTTTTCTCGCGCGCCTTAAATTCTTTCAAAATCGTTTTTTGACGACGCTTTAATTCCTGCATGACTTGCATCTGTTCAGCCACCTTTCACCTAGAATCGTGACAATAATACGCAAGTCACGCCATAACAACAACTAAAAATTGTCACTGGCGTCCCACAGGGGCGCATCTGCGATTAGGTGCATCATGAGGGCTTTGGTTTTCTTGGCGGC
>JBAXJV010000071.1:0-11056 GCA_037137675.1 bacterium
CACTGGATGCCGCCCGAGGCCTGCGATCTGGTTTGAACCGGTGATGTACTGTGCTTGCATGAGTAAGCCTTGTTTCGCCAGAATTCCCGCATGATTGCGAACACGGACGCCCCTGCTGCCGACAGACTTGCGGCCTGCGCCGGCCCATTGGTACGTCTGACCGGCATTGGCAAGCGTTTCGGATCCGTCCGTGTTTTGCATGATGTGGCCATGGATGTCTGGCCTGGCGAGGCGCACATTCTCGCCGGCGAAAACGGGGCCGGTAAAAGCACTTTGATCAAAATTCTGGCCGGCGTTTTCCGCGACTACGAAGGAACCATCGAGTTCGATGGACGCCCCGTCCGGCCTGTATCGCCACCCCAAGCTGCAGCACTTGGTGTGGCTGTGATCCATCAGGAGCTTTCGCTGGTGCCGTCCATGAGCGTGGCCGACAACATTTTCCTCGGTCAGGTTCCCGCTCGTTTCGGGTTTGTTGACACGAAAGCCCAAATAGCACGCACTCGTGAATTGCTGGGGCAACTCGGGATCGAAGCCGATCCTGGCCAGCTTGTTGAAAGTCTGCCAGTCGGCATCAGGCAGCTTGTCGAAATTGCCAAGGCCGTCAGCCGCAATGCCCGCGTGCTCGTCATGGATGAACCAAGTAGCGCGCTGAGCAGGCCGGAGGTCGAAAAACTGTTCAGCCTGATCGCCGCCCTGAAAACGCGCGGCTGCGGAATCATTTACATCACGCACAAAATGGACGAAATCGAGCGCATTGCCGACCGGATTACGGTCCTGCGCGATGGACGTTGGATCGCTTCGGCGCTGGCATCGGAAATGCGAATTACGCAGCTGATCCGGCTGATGGTCGGGCGTGATATAGAAGCTCAGTTTCCACGCCACGCGCCGCATCCCGGACCGGTATGCTTGCGGCTGGAAAAATTCAGCGTTTTTCCGTCCGGTCGAAGGGCGCGCCCCGTTGTGCAAAATGTCAGCCTCGAAGTCCGGGCCGGGGAAGTGCTCGGGATCGGTGGCCTGCAAGGTTCCGGAGCCAGCGAATTGTTAATGGGCTTATTCGGCGGGTATGGCGACAGGGTAGACGGTGTAATTGCTCTCAATGGAAAAACCATCCGGCCACGCTCGCCACGTCAAGCGATTGATCTCGGGTTTGCGTTGTTAACCAACGATCGCAAGGCGACAGGCCTGGTGATGTCCCTGTCAATTACCGCCAACGTAACCCTTGCGGGACTTTCAGAGCTTTCGCCGGACGGTTGGCGCCGACCGCTCCGCGAACGCAAGGCCAGCATGGCGCTCGCCGGAAAGCTGAACCTTCAGGCTGCTTCGCTCGAAATGCCGGTTGGCGAGCTCTCGGGCGGCAATCAGCAAAAAGTCGCCTTAGCCAAGTGGCTGCAAACGAAGCCCGGATTGTTGTTGCTGGATGAACCGACCCGCGGCATTGATGTCGGCGCTAAACGCGATATTTATCAGATGATAGACTGCCTGACTGCGGAAGGCATTGCCATCCTCCTGATCACTTCCGAAATGCCCGAATTGCTGGCCATGAGTGACCGCCTTGTAATTATGCACCGCGGCCGGATTACAGCCGAAATGACGAGCTCGGAGGCCACGCCGGATGCAGTTTTGGCGGCAGCCATGGGCCGGATAAACACACAGAGGATGCAGAATGATCAAAACTCTTCCGAAATGGCTTGCTAGTCCCGCAAGCCGCGCGCTGGTCGCGCTTCTACTGGTGGTTTTGTTGGGGCTTATTTTCAACGCCGACGGGGCCTTCTTTAAGCTCGGGACACATCGCGACGCGCTTCGTCAGGCTTCCACATACGGAATTCTGGCCTGCGGTATGACGCTGGTGATTGTGGCTGGCGGGATTGATCTCTCCGTCGGCAGTGTGCTGGCCTTTGTGTCTGTGGCCTTTTCCCTCATGATCATTCAGTGGGGGTGGTCGGCATGGCTCGCCGTGCCGGTTTGCCTGCTGCTGGGGTCCGCCTGCGGAGGCGTGTCGGGCTACCTGGCGGCCTGGTGCGGCATTCAGCCATTTATCGCCACATTGGCCCTGATGGTTTTCGCCCGCGGCCTTGCAAAAACAATCAGCGGCGGCATGAAAGTCTCCACCGCCGTGCAAAATGTTGATGGAAGCTACCGTTACGTGGATGTTCCGGGCATTTTCCGGACTATTGATTCACGCATGTTTTTCGACAATCTTCCGGTAGTCACTGTCATTTTCGCACTCTGCGCGGCGGCCGCCTGGCTGGCCCTGTCACGACATCGCTGGGGCCGCTATCTGCATGCCATCGGTGGCAACGAGGAGGCGGCCCGCCTTTCCGGAGTGCCAGTCAATTTCGCCAAGCTGGCGGCCTATATGGTCTGCGGACTGCTGGCAGCCGTTGCGGGGCTGTGCCAGGCCGCACAGGAACAGCAAGGCGATCCGGAGGCCGGCGCGGGCTACGAATTGACCGCTATTGCAATCGTGGTTATCGGCGGCACACACCTGATGGGCGGACGGGGCGGTATTGCCATGACGCTGATCGGAACCCTGACGATCGGGTACCTCGACAAAATTCTGAGCATCAATGCCGTGCCTGAGGCCACTCGCCTGATGTTGACGGCCGTCATCATTGTCGCGGCGGTCTTGACACAGCGGCGCCGACGCGTATAGGAACAGGGCAACGATTCAAAGGAGCGCAGTAGTAATGAACACGACAACACGTTTGATCGGTTATGCGATACTGGCTGGTTCTATGGCCTTCCTTTCCGGATCCGCCGGCGCTGCCAATGCCGTTCCGCCGGACGCCCGGCGGACTAACCTGGTTACCATAGGCATGAGCCAGTGCAATCTGGGGGAGCCGTGGCGCGTGCAGATGAATGCGGATCTCAAAGCCGCCGCCGCCGCGCATCCGGAACTTAAGATCGTTTATAAGGATGCCCAAAACGACACCCTGCGGCAGCGGGCGCATGTAGAGGAGTTTGTTGGTGCTGGCGTAAACCTGATCATTATCAGCCCCAAGGAGGCCCAGCCGCTGACTGAACCGGTAGCCAAAGCCATGGCGGCAGGCATTCCCGTTATCGTTCTCGACCGCGCCTTGCTGGGTGACAAATACACCTGCTTTATTGGTGCGGACAATAAGAAAATCGGCAAGGCGGCAGGCCAGTGGATTGTTAAAAACCTCGGCGGCAAAGGTAAGCTTGTCGAACTGAAAGGCCTGATGACATCCACGCCGGGACAGGACCGCAACGCCGGATTCCGCGAGGGCATCGCGGGCAGCCAGATCGAAGTGATTTTTGAAGCCGATATGAAATGGCTGGAGCCGGACGCCCGCAAGGAAATGGAGTCAGCCCTGGCCCGCTTTGACAAAATAGACCTGGTCTATGCTCACAACGATCCCGGTGCACACGGCGCCTATCTGGCCGCCAAGGCCGCCGGTCGCGAGAAGCAGATGCGCTTTGTCGGGATTGACGCGCTTCCCCATGAAGGTATCGCTTATGTCGCTCAGGGCATTCTCAGCGCGACTTTCCAATATCCAACCGGTGGCGCCGAGGCCATTGACGCAGCCTTGAAAATTCTGAATGGCGAAGTTGTGCCGAAAATTGTCGTGCTAGAATCACGCGTTTTCACAAAAGACAACATGTCGAAGGGCGGCGATCCGACAGTTCTCAAATGACGGGCTCTTGTTATCAGGGAGGTATTCAGGAGTCAGCATGAGAGATTCGAGGAGCCATTTATTCTGACTCCTGATCTGAGAAAACAGGGTTCAGGGTATCAGGGTTCAGGAAAAATCCGGCCTGAACCCTGAACCCTTTCGCATCTCCCGCCCCATCTGGCGGCCCTGTGTCAGTGGCCAAGCTGACTTCTGAATGCCCGAGTATTTACGGGCTTTTTTGTTGTCCTTCGGCACAGCGCATGGCTTATTGCACGCCTAGTGTGCGCAAGCGCGCCAATCCATCCAGCAGCACCTTTTCCATTCCGGCGGCCAGGCGGGACGGAAAGCCGTATTCGTAGTAGCTCTCCACTTCGTATCCACCCTCAGCCAGCATATGCCCGGAAGGAAGATACAACTGCGCGCCATTGCTGTAACCAAGCGGGAAGGTGATGCCTGACCCGTAAAAGCCTTCGATCAGCAGGCCCAAATCGGCCACGGCTTCACCTTCTATACCGATAATCCGCAAACCCGTCCCAAGCTGAATGCCGTGCAGGGTGATGGCTGCCGAAGTTCGCAGTGGCGTTCCGCGGTTCAATAGTTCCAACTGCCGTCTGGCCCAGAGTTGCCTGAGTGTGTCGTTCGACTGTGCTGTGGACCAGGCTGTAAGTTCGGCGTGTGATGGCAAAGGCGCAAGCGGCCACTCCATCTCAATGGCTTGGCAACATAGCGCAGGTTCCACCTGACTAAGCCCTGTCGCCAGCAACGGCTTGATTTCCTCTGCGACAATCCGTCCGGCAGCCTCAACATCTTCCGGACTTCCGGATCGCCAGCAAACGTCGGATTCATCCCGCCCGTCCCCAATTACGCAGGCTTTAGTGTCACCACCGCAACCTTGCAGGAAAAGGCTTCCGCCATCAGGCAGCCCCAGCTGCGCGTCAAGCAGGTTGGAGGCTACACCCGGATAATCTGCGGAAATCTGCCACCCGCTTATGGTGGATGGATGACAGGAAACTGAGTATAGCATGACAATCGCCTGCCCCGCCTGATCCTTGAGCAGACATACAGGAAGCCCATCGCAGATTGTCCCCAGCGGATAAGGGCGCCATTCGACGCCCCCCTTGCCATCAGGTTTCCGGCGGCTCAATGGTAAACGCGTCCGCGTTTTGCCGGCCCACAAGCTGACATCCTGCATGTTGGACCGGGCCGCAGCAGCCGCGCGCAACAATGACGACTCTAATTCCGCGAGGTATAGACGGTCGGGACTCTCGTAATCACGATAACTCCACAATGCGGTAGCGGGACCCGCATGGGTGTGCGAAGTGTTAAGCAGGATTTGTCGCGGCGCGAGGTCCAGTTTCCGCCCCAGCGCGCCCCGGTACCGGTCGGCCTCCTCTCTCCCGAAAAAACAGAGGTCGAACCCCATGATCAGAGCCTGCTGCCCCTGATGCTCCAGAAAAAGTGCCCGTACAAAAAGGTCGTCATGCGTGCCAGCGCAACCATGCTGATTATCGCGGCCGCCGAACCCGAGCATTTTCGTGCCTGCAGGCGGCGTAATTCTTTTCCGTGCAAACCCAGCCTTCATCATCACCTCATTTATTCAACCAATTGCCTGACTTGATAGGCGCGCATTCCGGCGCGCGGCTGGGTGGCCGGCGGGCCGGCATCAATCCACTGTGTCCGGTTGGCTCCGGCACGCAGACGCAACGGCACCTGCACCCAAATTCCATTTGTAGGGAAGTTGTTCATGTATTCAATGGCGTAGGACTGGCCGGCCACGCTCTCGAATTCCAACACGATGCGTCCACTGTCGTCAGGCATTGACACAATTTTAAGCACGAGCGCCCCTCCGCCGGGAAGGAGTGGATTCCAGCCCGGCAAAATGTACTGCAGTTCGATAGCTGGCGGATTCGAGACAACACTGTAGGCGCCGGTGCAGAGATAGACAATACTCAGATCCTGAGTGCTGCCTACCGGGAACGCGGTTGACATCTCAATCATCGGGCGTCCGTCCCAGGCCGTACCAGTACGGTTCTCAACCGTGATTCCGGGGTACAGATTGGTGAATAACACGCGAATTCCAATGGCGTCAGTGGCCGAGTTGTTGCACACGCGCAGGACCTGCGTATAACGTGGATTCCAAAGCTCGCGCGACATGAAAGCCGAACCAACCAGTGTCGGCGGTCCGCACACTGTGACGAGGAATGAATAGCTGGAAGTGTAGCCGATAGAGGAGTTACTGGCATGCATCGTGATCGTCGCCGCGCCTGGAATATGCGGATTAATTTCAAGTTGTCCGCCAATGATCGAAACGCTCACTACATTGGTATCGCTCGATTCCACAGTGTAGCTCAGCCCCGTGCCATAGAACATGTTTGTGAGCACGAAGCGTGTGACTGCGCCGGTAGAGACCGGGCCCGGCAGCGGCACATGTTCTTCGTAGGGAGTGTTAGCCCCCGCCGGCACCCAGGCGGTACGTGATGGCAGACTGTAGCCGTTGCTGTTCCAGGCGAAGAGCCGGATTGCGTACCAGATGCTGTTCGACAGTCCTGTGACCGGGTACTGATTTGCCAGCGCCACGTCATTGGTATGGTAGCCGGGCAGGTAGGTGGTGAAGTTTGTGTCGAGCCCGACATCCAGCTTATGCGTGCTGGCCGCAGGCACAACCCGCCAGCGCACAACCAAATTCGACGCAGTGATGTCCACCGGATCAAGCTGCTCCGGCGCGTCCAGCCTGAGGTAAGCGAAGGCGTTGGTCTTGAGCGTTTCGCCAAACCTGGTCGAGATCACACGCACATCGCCGAGCAGCGCAGCGTTGCAAGTTCCGGCCACGACCACAATCTGGGTGGACGACTGGACCGAGTGGATCGTTGCCGTCACGCCGCACAGTTGCACGCTGGTCACGTCGCCCATCGTTCCGTTGCACAAATTCGTGCCGGTAACGACCACCTGGTAGCCGCCGGTATAAGAACCGCTGGAAGGCATTACGCCTTCAATTTGCCCCTTTAGGGTGCAACCGTTGAATTCGATGTCGTCAATGTTCCAGCCGCTAAAGGTGACAGAATAATCCGTCGGGCCCATCAACCAGCGGAGATAAACCGCAGGCTGTCTATCTGCCACCGCCGAAATGTCATGATTAACAAGTTGCCAGTCCGTGTCCTGAACTGAAACATCCGTGTTTTCCCATACCGTCACCCAGGCGGTGTCGTTCGTGCTCACCTGTACACTTGCATGGTCGTAAAAAGCGCGCTCCACCCCCAACCAGCGGCGGAAGGAGATGGACAGATTGGTATACCTCGAACAGTCGATCGCGGGGGTTGTCAACGCATAAACCGGCATGTCGTTCGAATATGCGCCAGCCAGATTATATCCATAGACGTTGCTACCGGTGAACCCGGATGCCGGATCGCCTTCCAGGCCCTGAGGCACACCGAAGGCCCACTGCCCTTCAGTGGTCCAGCCGGGATCGGCGTCCAGATTAAACGCATAAACAACCGGAGGCCACACCAGCAGCGCGACGGATCGGCTGTCGGACGCCGCTGAGGAGCTGTTTGTGAAGACCACGGTGTCCGCGTAGGTTCCAGAGGACAGTTCCAATGCGGCGCTGTTGACCGTGACCGTCACCGTCTGCGAACCAAGCGCGGGCATGGCGCCACACGGCGGCGCGACCGTTACCCAAGCCTGGGTATGGCTCGCCCCCCATCCCATGACATTGTCACCATCATTCGAAATCGTAAAAACAAAATTTGACGGCGAAACCGGATGACCCTCCGAACCGTAAAACGACGCGCCGCTCAGCGGTGTAATAGAAAACGCTTGCACCCCCACGGCGTCCCAAGCCGCGCTCACAGAACCGGCCCATGACGGAGACAGGTCCATCGCAGCCGACAGCCATGCGCTTCGAACCGCGTGGTAGTCTGTCTCCGGAGTACAGTAAACCGTCAGCGCGCGATACGCCACCTGCCCGGCGTTCGTAATTCCGATCCCGGGCACGCTGTAATTAATCCCATCGTTATTCCCGCTCCCGCCTTCGCATAGCAAATAGAAAAAGTGATTCTGGACTCCAGAGTTATAGTGTACGCCCGCAGTATCGCCACTTCCGTAATACCAATAAGTGCCGTGGTACCGGGACGGCTGCTCCTGGCCGTCGCCGACCGTCGCCGCATTGGACGGATTTCGTATGTCGCGCAGAGCTGTCGAAGTCAGCCAGCTATCTTCGCCGCAAAGCCAATCGGCCTGCCCTGCGTGACAGACAGGATAACTCGCACTGCCGTCCGCCTGACCGAAGAATTCTATGCAACTGCCAAATATGTCGGAGAAAGATTCGTTCAAGGCGCCTGACTCACCATGATAAATGAGATTGGCCGAGTAATCGGTCACTGCATGTGAGAATTCATGGCCGGAAACATCCAGCACCGCAAGGCTGTTCGCCTCCACGCCGTCACCATCGCCAAAGTAAAGCTCGCTGCCGTCCCAATAGGCGTTTACATAAGCGTCGCCTTCATGCACATTCGCACGCGCAATGCCGCCTGTGCCATCAAAACTGTTCCGTCCATGGACTTGTTTAAAGTATCGCTGCGTCAAATCCAAGCCCGCCGCGATGGATATCTCTGAGCGATCAGAGGTGCCCCAATTGTTCGTTGGACGGAACGCATAGGTGCCGGAGTCGGAATATCCCTCTGCCGCCACATTTTTGACGATCCAATGGAAGTTAGTGTTGGAGAGGTAATAGTTGGTATTAAGGTTGTCGTACCAGCCGGTGATGTTCGTTGCGCCACCGCCCTCACCGTCGAGAACTGACCCGTTGATCGCGCAGTGGATGCCATCGGTCGTTGGCGGGGAAATATGCTGGATGTCGTTATAGCAATCAAGGATCACTCCCGTCCGGGCATCCACCCAATAGCGCCAGCGGCCGGGCCCGCAGCTTTTATCGCGGTATACCAGCGTCACGGCATAGGCCAGTAGTGCCGGATCGCGACGGGTGAAGACCACCAGCTCCGGGGTGCCGGACAGCGTGCCGGCTGGCAGTCTCTGCGCAATCAGGTCCGACTGGGCCTTCAGCACCGCATCCGATGCAAGCAGCGCAGGCGCCAGTGGAATTTGAATCTCCGGCAGGTAGCGTCCGTTGACCTCATATGCCAGATTATTCTTATCGAAGTGAACGATGATTTCACCGCCTTGAACCTTCACTCCGCCCGACATCTGCTGCAAACGCACATGGTGAAACCCAAGCCGGTCAGTCTGAACACTCCGGGCGCGGAAATCCTGCTCAGCGTCCGTAATGCGAAACAGGCCTGCCAGACCATCCATTACCGCCACGGCATCGCGCTCGTAGAGGCCCTGTCCGCCAACCGCCAGCCCTTTTCCGCGCGAAAAGGTTCCTCTCCGGCCAAGGTCAGTGCCACGTACCGAGCACGGGACTCCCAGTTGATTGTCCCACTGAACCACGCATTTCACCTGCGCTGCCTGATCCGCCAGCGTCAGCTGCAAAGGGGTCACCGAGCGCACAACCGATGGCGGCAGGGCGGGGAAGGCCTGCCGCTGCCAATTGGTCCCGCGTTCTTCGCGCACAGCACCGGCCGGCGCAGCCCACAAGGCCAGTGCAACCAGCGCGCTGGAAAACCAGCCGGTGTGTGAAAGCAAGAAATCAGGCTTCATGATTTACTCAGCTTTTGTAGTGACGTCAGGGCGCATTCGTAGTCGCAACCACACGATAGTAATTTACGCCGTTGGTGAACGGGACTGCTAGCAAACAGTCATTGGTTGGCGGTCTGCGGGCCTGGTTGGTGCTCGCATCGCTCCATGCGGCTACAAGCAAGTCGGTGGCGCTCTGGATCCGGTATGGATAGCCGTGACCGTTGGTCGTGCTAGGCCAGGCCAGCCGGACTGTTCCATTGCTGACGTTGAACTCAACCAACTTCAGAACTGAGTAGCTGTTGGTAGGGTCAGTGCCTGCCCAGTATTCCTGCCAGGTCAGACTGCCATCGCGGTCGCCGTCCGTCATTTCAATCTGTGCCGGCGTGCCGCTGGTGAGCCCGTAGAGGGCCAGCCACCATTCCGGCGTACCTCTGGGCGCCAGACTTTCACCGAATCCGGCCAGAATCGAACCAGAACTTGCAATGTTCTGCCAATGCACATTGGTTGAGCCCACCCCTTTGGCATAGGCGACGGCACCACCGTTGGTCAATACGCTTTCGATGTAGTAGTAAGCGTCGGCTGTCACCACAAAGGTTGTGCTCCCGCCAAGCGCCACAACCACATCGCCGCTGGGAGCTATTGAGCCGTGCGGCAGCGCAGATGCTGTGATCGTCACCAGTCCCTCCAGTGCGAAGTCCTGCGTTGTGATCCCGCTATCCGTAATCACTACTCCGGTCGTGCCAGCTGTCACGAAATGCGACGCTGCCGCCGTCACTGCGTAGGGGCCGGACAAAAGATCCAAACGGTAGAACCCAGACGTATCGGTTGTCGTCACCCAATTGGTGCTGACATCGGTCACTGTGATGGTCGCGCCCGTCAGTACTGCGCCGGACCAGGCTACCGCGACACGTCCTGTCAGCACTCCAGCCGATGCGCGTCCGTTAACAGACACGTTCACCTGCGGCGTGTCGTTGTCGTCGCTAGCAATAGACACGATGGTCTGATTGGAGCCCGGCGTAGCAGGGTCATAGACGACATCAAAAGTCACGTTCGAACCTGGCGGCAGGATAGCCGGGAAAGTTGGCAGGTTGTTGATTGCAAAGGGTCCCCAGTTCAATCCGCTGCCGATAGGAAAGTACGTGGCAATGTTAGCGTCGCCGTCATCTGCACTTCCTGCAGGATGCATCAAAACGCCGGCGGCATCGCAGCCCTCCAAGCGGCTTTTAAGCTGCTGCAGCCCGTTCAGATAGCGCTGCTTGCCGCCTGGATTCAGCCCGGTCACCCGTGGCGTATCCACGATCAAGTTGTCGAAGTAATGTGTAGTCTGGGAGCCGGACTCGGTAAAACCAACAAGGGCCATCATGCCGCTGGCAAAACGGCTGTCAGTGCCGGTCCAAACCATTGATCCATTGATGTAGAAACGCAGTTGACTGCCTTGAGCGCTGGCCACCAGCAGGTTTGTGGCGCTACCGGAGAGGATGCGCGGCGACACGGACCAACCTTGCAATATATCTGCAGCGCCGCCATCAAACCAGAATACCGCATACGAATTGCTTGAAATCAGGAACAGGTAGCCTTGCCCGGCGGCGCTGGCATCGAAGTCCGCCGATGCGCGCAGCACGACTCCTGCTGAATTTTCGTCATTACCAACATGGCGCAGTGAGGCCTGCACGGAATAGTCAGTCCAGGACTGAGCCGTATAGACGGAGGTCATAAAATCAGTGGCGTTGGTCCGGGCGCGGTATTCACCGTTCACAACCGTCCAGTCAGATGTCAGCACCGGCTGC
>JBAXJV010000072.1:0-11018 GCA_037137675.1 bacterium
CGCCTGTGAAGGCGTGGCTCTTACCGGACCACGTCCAGTCTATTTCGGGAAGGTTTAGTAAGTGGCTGTTCGGCAGAATCAGCTCAGCCTCACATTTCGGGAGAAGCATGATGTCGCGATTGCGTTCCCGGCGCTGTTCTGGCACCTTCATGCAGATTGATGCGCAGCTTCAGGATGTGCTAAGGAGATCGTATGTCAAAAAACACGCTTGCAGGTTGGGTGGCGATGGCCGGGGCGGTCGTATTTGCGACAACCACGGCGCTGCAATATTACGAAAACCGCGCGCTGCAAACACAAATCGCAGCGCTGCAACAAAACGACCCCGGAAAATCTGACGCGCCGGAGAAACCGTCGCCCCGCCCTGCCCAGCGCAAGGCTGTTCCATCAAAACGCGCACCTGATCAAATCATCGCCGCCGTCAAGGGCGCGCCTTTTTCAGAGATTGCAGAGCGGATGCAGAGGCTTTCTGCAAGCAGCCAGTTCCGTCAATACCGGGATTTAAATAAAATCATCGCGGATATCCGTACGGATGATATTCCGGGCGTGATGCGGCTGCTTGAAAAGGAACCCCAGCGTTCTGTGCGTGATTCCGCCCGCAGTCAATTACTCAGCCGTTGGGCCGAAAGCGATCCCCGTGCGGCAATCGCCTATGCCGCCGCAATAAAAGGAAAAAACGCCCGCGATCAGGCGATTCAATCGGTTGTCAGCGCTTGGAGCATGTATGATCCGGCCGCCGCAGAAGCCTGGGTTCGCAGCATGCCGGCAGGACAGCTCCGCGATCAAACCATGAATTCAGTCATCCAGGGGCTGGCCGATAAAAACCCGCAGGCGGCCTATGAACTGTATAAAGGGTTTGCTAAAACGCAGCGTCAGTCGGGCGCGCTTTACCAGATTTTTGCCAGCTGGGTTCAAACTGACCCGGCTACCGCCATCTTAAAAGCCGACGAATTAACCGGGCAACAGCGCAATCAGGCCCTGCAGTCCATTGCATCCACATGGGGCGGAAAAGACCCGCAGGCCGCGCTGGCGTGGGCAAGCCGGCTGCCTATGAGCCAGCAAAAAAGCGGATTTATCTCATCCATTCTTTCGCAATGGGCCAATACTGATCCGCAACAAGCCGCCGTATATGCCGGCAATCTGCCAGCCGGCGAGACGCGCAACAACGCCATCCGGTACATCGCGTCAAACTGGGGGGATAGCGATTTGAATGGCGCCATTGCCTGGACTCGCGAATTGGCGGATGGCCAGGCCAAGGAAAACGCCATTCTTCAGCTTTGCAATCAATGGGCGCAAACGGATCCCAAGGCCGCCATGAACTACACGCAAAGCCTCCGTGCAGGCGGAAAGAAAACCCAAATGCTGGGCACGATTTTAAGCCAATGGGCGCAAAATGACCCGCAAGCCACATCCGTTTTCCTGCAAACCGTACCTGCCGGAAATGAGCGTAACAATATGCTCCAGGCCGTCGTTCAGAACCTCTCATGGCAGGACCCCAAAATGGCCATGGCTTTTGCCTCCTCACTGCCTCCCGGCCCCCTGCAAATAAAAGCCATCATCCCGGTGCTTGGCAGCCTCGCCCACACCGACCCTGCTGCGGCACTGGAAATGTACGCCTCACTTCCCGAAGGCTCGCCCAAGCGCAATGTCCTGCAGAATATCGCCTGGCCGCTGGGACAATCTGATCCGCAAGCCGCCGCAAAATTTGCCGACACGCTGCCACCCGGGCGCACGCGTTCGGAGTTCATTGGCAATCTGGCCAACATCTGGGCTGGCGCAGACATAGCCGGGGCAATCGAATGGGCACAAGGGCTGCCCGACGAAAAATCCGCGCAGGAGGCACTCGCCCGCATCGTGCCGCAATGGTCCCAGAATGACGCCTCAAGCGCTTTTGCCTTCGTGCAGAAAATGCCCGCCGGAAAATCGCAGAACTCACTGCTGAACAATATCGCCAACACCATGGGCGCCGCAGACCCCAAACTGGCCAACGCCTGCATGAACCAACTGCCTGAAGGCGAAGCGCGCGCCACCTTCATCGAGGGGTTCGCATCCGGCATGGCCAAAAACGCCCCTGAAGACGCGGCTGAGTTTGTTGCCGCTCAACCTGCCAGCCCTTCGCAAAACCGCGCCGCGCTGTCAGTCGTCTCACAATGGGCCTCGGTTGATCCACAGGCCGCCGCCGTCTGGGCAATCCGCTTTCCGCAGGGCGAGACCAGAGATAACGCACTGCAGCAGGTGACCTCCAGATGGGCCGGCAGCGATCCAGCCGCCGCCAGTCAATGGCTCACCTCGTTACCCGCCGATAAATCCCGCGACACGCTGGTGCAGTCCTACATCAGCTCCACGAGTTATGAATATCCGGAAATGGCGGCCGCTTGTACTGAAAGCATCACCGACACCAACGCGCGCAATCATGCCATTGAAAATATCGGACGAAGCTGGCTGCAAAGCGATCGGGCTGGCGCGGAAAAGTGGCTCAATCAGACATCACTGCCGGACGACAAAAAACAAAGGCTGCTGCTCAAGACGCCAGATAGAACGTAAGCTGAGAGAAGTTTCATAGCAAGAGAACAGGAGCAAGCATCATGTCTGCACATTTTGTCATTCCCGCACCTGCCACCGGGCCTTTCCCGCTCGGGCCTGACTCGCAACGCCAGCCGTCTGTTCCCTGCGGCACGCTCACCAGGCATCTCTGGCGCAGCACAATTTTCCCGGGCACTGTGCGCGATTACTGGGTCTCGGTGCCCGCCCAATACACGCCTGACAAACCCGCCAACGTGATGGTCTTTCAGGACGGCCTCCGCTTTCAGGATGTAGCTGGCCAGATGCGCGTCCCGGTCGTTTTCGATAACCTCATTCATCAAGGCAGGCTGCCGGTAACTATCGGAATATATCTCGATCCCGGCAACTTCCCCGGCCTGCCGCCGGTGGTCCCTCCCTGGCAAACTGCCGCGGAGGCCAGAAATCGCGAATTCGAATACACCATGTTAACCGATCAATATGCCAGATTCCTGCTGGATGAAATCCTTCCGGAAGTCGGCCGCAGCTATAATCTGACTCAGAGCGCCGCCGGACGGGCCGTCTGTGGCGCCAGCAACGGTGGCCTTTGCGCATTCACTGTCGCGTGGGAACGGCCGGACGCATTCAGCAAAGTCTTCAGTCAAGTCGGCGCCTTTGTAAATTTCAACGGCGCGCATAACTACCCCCCGCTGATTCGCCGGACGCCGCGCAGGCCGATTCGCGTTTTTCTGCAAACCGGGACACATGATCTGGAAATTCAGGCGGGCAACTTCACCCTGGCTAACCTTGAAATGGCCGCCGCGCTCGACTTCGCCGGTTACGACTACCGTTTCGCATACGGCGACGGCGATCACGGCCTCGAACACGGCGGCGCCATACTCCCCGCAGTGCTGGAATGGCTCTGGCGATAAAACTTTCCACCACGAAGGTACAGCGGCTCACCGTGACGGTTCGCCCTACCCATTTCTGGACGGTAGGGCGAGGCGTCTCGCCGAGCCGTCTTTGCACTTGAAACGTGGCTGTCCGGGTGAAACCAGCATCCTCTCTTCTCCTAACCTCTGCGCGAAAACCTCCCCCTTGAACTTGCGCCATTCATTCCTCAAAACCTGCTTCTTCCTGTTAATCCTGTCACCTCCCCCTGCGTAACACAAACGCAAACGCAATTGTAATGGGTCAGTGACGCAGGTGGATTATGGTAGGGCGGCATCGCCGAGGCCGCCGAGCGTGGTGCAAGCGGGCGGGGCGTGAATAGCCACAAACGGCGCTCTCGGCGAGAGCGCCCTACCAGCACGTGACTGACCCATTACCATTGACTTCGATATTCTGCGGTTCATTATTCGTCAATCTGCGGTTCGATTAGGTTGCAGGCTTCAATTTGCTTTGCGTTTAGATGCGTCTGCCCTGGTCTTTGCAGCTCATATAGAGGCTGTTCGGTAGAATCAGCGCCGCTTAGCCGCACATCCGGGAAATCACCGTACTGCTTGTCATTAGCTCCGGCGCAGCTTATTGTTGCTGGTCTATGCGGCTACACGATACATCGGATGCCATATCCAGCAGCCTCGCGGTTCTGGCGGATGCGCTTGCCATCTTCGGCGGGTTTATGCTGGCAACGTGGGTGCGCTTTGACAGCGGGTGGATTTCCCTTTTCCATGACAGCCCGCCCGAGCGCCTCTATTTCGCTTACGGGTGGGGCGCGGTCATCGCCACTTTGACGCTGCTTTTCCTCTTTCGCAACCTCGGGCTCTACGTGCGTCCGCAGCACGGCGTCTTCCCGAATTACATTCCGCGCCTCGTGCGCGCCGTCCTGCTCGGCATGCTGCTCACCACCGCAATCGCCTTCGCCGTACGCACAACCCCTCCTTATTCACGCCTGACCGTGGCCCTGGCCTGCGGGATCGTACTGATACTCGTGCTGATCGAACGCGCGCTGCTTTTTCGCGCCGAAATCCGCCTCGCCCGCCATAGCACGCACCTCAACCGCGTGCTGATCGTCGGCGCCAACGATGTCGCCGCCCACCTGCGCCGCGCGCTGCAACGCGAACCGCGCCTGCGTTCGCAAGTCGTCGCTTTCCTGCGCACCGATGCACAGCCACCCGACCCCGGCGTGCCGGCGGAGCTGATCATGGACGGCACGCCCGCCAACATGGAGGCGCTGCTGACGAAAACGCGCGCCACGCAGGTAATCGTCACCGACTCCCGCATGCCGCACACCGCGCTTGTGGAATTGATCGTCACCTGCGAGCGCGCAATGGTCACATTCAATCTTGTGCCGGACATCGCCCGCATTCTGACCGGCGGCATGGACATGCACACGGTTGACGATATTCCCCTGCTCGGCATCAGCCGCTGGCCGCTGGACCTTTTCTGGAACCGCATCGCCAAGCGTACCGAGGACGTTGTTGGAGCCGTGCTCGGCCTGTTGTGCGTGAGCCCGTTCATTGCGGCGGCCGCCATTGCCATCAAGCGCACCTCGCCGGGCCCGGTTTTCCACGCCCAGGAGCGTTGCGGCAAAAACGGATGCCCTTTTGTGATTTACAAGCTCCGCACCATGGAGTCGGATGCAGAAAAGCACACCGGCCCCGTTTGGACCGTCAAGGACGATCCGCGCGTGACGCCCTTCGGAGGCTGGCTGCGGCGCAATAATCTGGACGAGCTGCCGCAGCTCTGGAATGTGCTGAGGGGCGACATGAGCCTCGTCGGACCCCGCCCCGAACGGCCGGCTTTCGTCGAGAAATTCAAGGACGATATTGATAAGTATATGTGGCGGCATGTCGTCCGCCCCGGCATGACCGGCTGGGCGCAGGTCAACGGATTGCGCGGCAACACCAGCATCGAGGAGCGCATCAAGTACGACCTTTATTACCTCGAAAACTGGTCGCTGTCGCTCGACTTCAAGATCCTGCTCAAAACTCTCGGCTCCCGTAAAAACGCCTACTGAGAACCATTGAACCATGCCTTAATTCGTTTACCGCCCGCCGACCAAAACGGGTATGGAGGAGATAATCATGCTCTCATCACTGATTCTGAAAGATCGTAACGATAGCGGCTTGAGCGATGCTACCATCCGCGAAGCGCTGGAACGCGCGCTGGCACCGCGCCTGGGCGCATTGCGCAAGGTGCTGCTGCTGCCGCCCGACATCACCCGCGCCAACTCCGGCGCTGGCGCCATCACCGCCCACCTCTACCAGCATCTGCAAGCCTCGGCGCAAGTGGACATCATGCCGGCGCTGGGCACACACGAACCTATGACCAGAGAGGAAGTCCGCTCGTTTTTTGGCGAAGGCGTGCCTTTCGAGCGGATCCTGATTCACAACTGGCGCAACGAAGTCGTGCGGATCGGCCAGGTGCCGGGCGACTTCGTAGCCGGGGTCTCCGAAGGCCTCGTCACCGAGCCAATCGAAGTGGAAATCAATCGCCACCTGCTGGATCCGTCCTACGACCTGATTCTTTCCATCGGCCAGGTCGTGCCCCACGAGGTCGTCGGCATGGCCAACTACAGCAAGAATATTTTCGTCGGTTGCGGCGGCAGCGCCATCATCAACCGCACGCACATGCTGGGCGCCTTTTACGGCATGGAACGCATGATGGGGCGCGACGACACGCCCGTGCGCAAGGTGCTGGACTATGCCGAGGAGCACTTCATCAAGAACTTGCCGCTGGCCTACATCCTGACCGTCACCACCACCCCTCAGGCCGGGGCCCCGCGGGTGCACGGGCTGTTTATCGGCCGTGAACGGCGGCTTTTTGAAGAGGCAGTGCGTATGAGCCAGGCCAAAAACCTGAACTTCCTCGACCGCGCCCCGCGCAAGATCGTCGTGAACCTGGACGCGCATGAGTTCAAGAGCACCTGGCTGGGCAACAAGGCCATTTATCGCACCCGCATGGCAATTGCCGACGGCGGCGAGCTGATCGTGCTGGCGCCGGGAGTGCGCAAGTTCGGAGAGGATGAGGCCAACGACAAGCTGATTCGCAAATACGGCTATGTCGGCCGCAAGCGCGTGCTGGAGCTGGTCAAGCAGTGTCCTGACCTGCAGGCAAACCTTTCAGTCGCAGCGCACCTGATTCACGGTTCATCCGACGACCGCTTCCGCGTCACCTATGCCGTGGACCAGCTCACGCGCGCCGAAGTGGAAGGCGTGGCCTTCCAGTACCAACCCTACGCCGGGGCCGTGCAACGCTACAATCCAACAACACTGCAAGAGGGCTTCAATGTTCTGCCGGACGGCGAAGAAGTGTTTTATATTTCCAACCCCGCATTGGGCCTCTGGGCCGAACGGAAGAGGTTCTTCTAAACCGGGCCGTTTGCAAAAGACTCAGCTTGTTACCCGTCCTTTGTGCTGGCAGGGGTTAGCCCCTTGAAAATGTGGCAGTGCTTCATTTGTAAAACCCACAGGTAGTTTTGCCGGTAGTTTTGCCCCAAAATTTGATTACTTGTTCAGTTTTCTCATGTTATGATCGTCGCTTTGCCAGTTGAAAAGGAGAATAACAACATGTCCTACGAAGTCCCTATTTCTACTGATTTGCGCGGCCGCGTGGCCGTAGTCACCGGCGGCGGCGGCATTCTTTGCGGCACAATGGCCCGCGCACTGGCAGCCTGCGGCGCCAAGGTGGCCGTGCTCGACTTGCGTTTAGAGGCCGCACAGCGGGTGGCCGACCAGATCAAGACCGACGGCGGCGAAGCCCTCGGCGTAGCCTGCAACGTGCTAGAACGGGACAGCCTGGAGGCAGCCCGCGCGACGATCGAAGCGCGCTTCGGCGTGGTCACGATCCTGATCAACGGCGCAGGCGGCAATCACCCCAAGGGCACCACCACCCGCGAGTACCTGCTGCCGGAGGACCTGAAGACCAAGCCGGAGGGCGTCACAACCTTTTTTGATCTCGATCCCGCCAGCATTCAGTTCGTCTTCAACCTGAACTTCCTCGGCACGCTGCTGCCAACCCAGACCTTTGCCCGCGGCATGGCTGAGGGCGGCGCAGGCGACATCATCAACATCAGCTCGATGAACGCCTTGAAACCGCTTACCAAAATCCCCGCCTACAGCGCGGCCAAGGCCTCGGTCAGCAACTTCACGCAATGGCTGGCAGTGCATTTCTCGCGGGTCGGAATACGGGTCAACGCCATCGCTCCGGGATTTTTCCTGACCGATCAGAATCGCGCGCTGCTTACCAACCCCGACGGCAGCCTGACTCCGCGCGGGCAAACCATCCAGGGGCACACGCCACAACGCAAGTTCGGCAGCCCTGACGACCTGGTGGGCCCGCTGCTGTGGCTGCTCAATAACCGGGCCTCAAATTTTGTCACCGGCCAGATCATCCCGGTGGACGGCGGCTTCAGCGCGTTCGCCGGGGTCTGATTATAAAGAATATGGTGAAGGGTGGAAGGTGGAGGGAGATTCGCCAACTGAGGATGTTACTCTTTCCTGAACACCGAACACTGAACACCGAAACACCTTGATGCAGTTATAAGGACACATTAATGACACACAAAAACCTGCTTATCGCCCAATCCGGCGGGCCGTCGCCAGTAATAAACAGCTCGTTGCGCGGTGTCGTCGAAACCGCCCTGCAGTTCCCGGACCGCATTGGCACCGTCTACGCCGGCTGGCACGGGATTGAGGGCGTCCTGAATGAGGAACTGCTCGACCTCTCAGTTCAGGACTGCCAGGAAATCGCCCTGCTGCGCAACACTCCCGCCGCTGGCGCGATCGGCACCTGCCGCTACAAAGTCAAAGGCGCTTTCACCGATGACTTCGAACGCATCGTCGCCGTGCTCAAGGCCCACCACATCGGCTACTTCCTTTACAACGGCGGCAACGACTCGATGGATACCGCCAATAAGATTGCGCAGCTCGCCCGCGAGCGCGGGCTTGACCTGACCGCTATCGGCGTCCCGAAAACCATTGATAACGACGTCGGCGACAGCGCCTTTAAGCTGATTGATCACACCCCGGGCTATGGCTCAGTCGCCCGCTACTGGTCGCACATGGTCCAAAACGCCGAGGAGGAAAACTGCGGCGCGCATCCGTCCGACCCCGTGCTGGTGCTGCAAGCCATGGGCCGGAAAATCGGCTTCATTCCCGCCGCTGCGCGTCTGGCCGATCCCGACCGCCGCATGCCGCTGCTGATTTTTCTCGCGGAATCCAAGCTGACGCTCGCAGAAATGGCCGAATTGATAAATGCGACGCTGACGCGGCGCGGCAGGGCCGTGGTCGTCGTCAGCGAAGGCTGCGACGTCGGCGACCTTGGCATCCATAAAGACGCCTTCGGCCACGCTGAATTCGGCGCCAGCGAAACCACCGTCCAGCAGGCCATGGTCAACTATCTGAACAAACACAAGCTGCCGGCCCGCGGCGCGGCCCGCGGCCAGAACTATGGCACCGACCAGCGCGACACGGCCATCTATGCCTCAATTGTGGATCTGGACGAAGCTTTCCGCGTCGGCCAGAAAGCCGTGCTGCTGGCCATCGCCGGCGAGAGCGGCTACATGTCTACCATCCTGCGCGACCCGGGCCTGATCTACAATGTGCGCTACGACAAGGTCCCGCTCACGGATGTGGCCAACAGCGAGCGCTGTTTTCCTTCCGCCTGGATCAGCGCGGACAAAACCGACGTGACAGACACCTTTGTAAATTACGCGCGCCCGCTGATTGGCGAGGACTGGCCCAGCGTGCCGATGATCAACGGTCGCCAGCGCTTCGCCCGTCTGGCGCCAAAGTTCGCAGAGAAAAGCCTGCCGGCTTACGTGCCGCAGGGATACCGTAAGTAGGAGAAAATATGGACTACGTCGCAAAACTGAAAGCCTTGCCCAAGCAGCACGATTTTTTTATCGGGATTGACAGTGACGGCTGCGTCTTCGATTCGATGGAGATCAAGCAGAAGGAATGTTTCTGCCCGGCATTCATCAAGCACTTCGGCATGCAGGCGGCCAGCAAATATGCCCGCGAGGTCTGGGAGTTCGTCAACCTCTACTCCCGCAACCGTGGCTGCAACCGCTTTCTAGCCCTGCAAAAAGCGCTCAAGCTGATCGGCGCACGCGATGTTTTTGCCGAGCGCGGAATCAAGATCGCCGGCATTCCGGCGCTTGATATGTGGATCAAGGAAGAGAGCAAGCTCGGGAACCCGACCTTGTCCGTCAAGGTCAAATCCTCGCATGATCCGGATCTGAAGAAAATTCTGGCATGGAGCGAGGAAGTCAATCAGCGCATCGAAGATGTGGTTTTCGGTGTGCCGCCATTTCCATGGGTTCGTCCATCGCTGGAAAAAATCCGCACCCGGGCCGATGTAATCGTCGTCAGCCAGACCCCCGTCGAGGCGCTTGAGCGCGAGTGGCGGGAGCACGGGATTGAGACGCTGGTCAATTTCATCGCAGGCCAGGAGGCCGGCACGAAGACCGAGCACATCCGCTATGCAAACAACGGACGCTACGCCGCAGAGAAGATTTTGATGATCGGCGACGCGCACGGAGATCTCAAGGCCGCCACGGATAATCAGGCGCTCTTTTTCCCGATTGTGCCCGGCCGCGAGGAATTGTCGTGGAAGCGCTTTCTGGAAGAAGGCTGCGATAAATTCCTTGCCGGAACTTTTGCCGGGGCCTACCAGAAAGAACTGCTCAAGGAATTCGACGCCGCGCTGCCGGAAATAGCGCCCTGGCAGAAGTAAGGAATTGCAATAGGAGTCAGAATTCAGATTGAATGACACACTGGAGCTGGGTTCTGCCTCAATTAGTTAACAGTAAGCAACCAAAGGGGAAATATGAAAGATAAAGCGGATATCGGTTTGATCGGGCTTGCCGTGATGGGTGAGAGCCTCGTGCTTAACATGGCCAACAAAGGGTTCACCGTGGCCTGCTTCAACCGGACAGTGGCAAATGTTGACGCCTTCATGGCCGGCCGTGCGCAGGGTAAAACCATCATCGGCTGTCACAGCATCGCCGAGTTCTGTGCGAAACTGGAACGTCCGCGCAAGGTCTTCATGCTCGTCAAAGCCGGCAAGGCGGTTGACGATTTGATCGAGCAAGTGCTGCCGCATCTGGAGTCAGGCGACATTATTATTGACGGCGGCAACAGCCATTTCCCGGACACCATCCGCCGCACCGCCTACGTCGAAGGCAAAGGCCTGCTCTACATCGGCACCGGCGTCTCAGGCGGCGAGGAAGGCGCCCTGCTTGGTCCGGCCATGATGCCCGGCGGCAGTCCGGCGGCCTGGCCACACGTGAAAAACATCTTCCAGACAATCTGCGCCAAGACCCCGACCGGCGAACCGTGCTGCGAGTGGATCGGCGAAAACGGCGCCGGTCACTTCGTGAAAATGATTCACAACGGCATCGAATATGGCGATATGCAGCTGATCTGCGAGACCTACGACCTGCTCAAACGCGGCGTCGGCCTTTCGAACGAAGAAATGCACAAGGTTTTCTCGGAATGGAATCAGTGCGAACTCGACAGCTATCTGATCGAAATTACGCGCGACATCCTTGCCCATCGCGACGAGCAGGGACAGGC
>JBAXJV010000073.1:0-10956 GCA_037137675.1 bacterium
CGCGGCTAAGGTATTCCCCCCACCTTTCTACGCATCCACCCGATGGCGACCCCGGACAAATCGAATTATAGCTTGATCAGTTTTGAAGAACTTCAGACCTCCTGAGGTCTGAACTTGTCTTTGCTAAGAATGATGAAAATGGAAAAAAAGGCAGGGAGTTTGAACATCAAGTCGGAAAGAGGATGACAATTCATGAAACATCAGAGATGGTCGTATGTGATCAACGGGGCGCTCGCCGCCCTGATGTTGGGAGCCAGTCAGAGTTTTGCGCAGAACGGCCCCAACCCCTTTGTGGACTACACGGTGCCGAATTTTTCCTATAGTCCGCCACTGCGGAAGTTCGTTGACTCGCTGCCGGGACTGGGATCGTCGCAGACCAATAATCTTGGACAGTATCTGCCGGTCGCGGTCGCCAACACCAACGCCTATCCGGGGTCGGACTACTACGAGATCGCGCTGGTGGACTACCGCGAGCAGATGCATTCGGACCTGCCTCCGGTTGTCGGCGCCAAGACCAGTCCCAGCGCAACCGGCGGCACCAAGTTGCGCGGGTATGTGCAGGAAGTCAGCGGTGTGCCTGTCACCGCGCCGCATTATCTGGGCCCGATGATCATCGCCACCGCCGGACGCCCGACGCGCATCAAGTTCACCAACCGGCTGCCCACCGGCACCAATGGCAACCTGTTTATCCCGGTGGATACGACCTACATGGGCGCCGGGGACGGTCCCGTGCGGATCGGCACGGATGTCAACGGCCAGCCGTTATACGAGCAGTACTCTGAGAATCGCGCCACGTTGCACCTGCATGGCGGCGTCAACCCCTGGATCAGCGACGGTACGCCGCATCAGTGGACAGTGCCAGCCGGGGAAACCACTTCCTATAAGAAAGGCATATCCGTTGTGGATGTGCCGGACATGGGGGCTTCCGGCGACGGTTCGCTGACCTACTACTGGCCGAATCAGAACAGTTCGCGCCTGATGTGGTTTCATGATCACTCGTATGGCCTAACCCGTCTGAACGTCTACGCTGGCGAGGTCGCGGGCTATCTGGTCGTGGATCCTCCCGGCAAGGGCGAAAACACGTTGCCGATACCGCCGTTGTCGAACAATATCCCACTGATCATTCAGGACAAGACCTTTGTCTGCGACGCCGCCACACTCACGGCCACCAACCCAGCTATGTATACGGCGGCAGTCGATCCACTGTGGGACTTCGAAAAATGGGGCGGCGGCGGCAGCCTCTGGTATCCGCACGTATATGTGCCAAACCAGGATCCGTACGCGGAGGATAATTCCGGGGCGAACCCGCTTGGGCGCTGGGACTACGGCCCCTGGTTCTGGCCGGTATTTCCCGTGGCTGCGCCTTATCCACCGGCCCTCTCGGGCGTACCAGAATCGTTCATGGACACACCCATGGTCAATGGCACCGCCTATCCTTACGTCAATGTGGATCCCAAGGCCTACCGGTTGCGGATTTTGAACGGCTGCAACGAACGGATGCTCAACCTGCAACTGTACGTGGCCGATCCGGCAATTTATACCAACGCGGACGGCAGGACTTTCACCAACACGGAAGTCCGCATGATCCCGGCCGTGCCTGGCACGAACATACCGGCCTGGTATCCAACCATGGATGATCGCAATGGCGGCGTACCCGATCCGCTACTGGAAGGGCCGCGGATGGTCCAGATTGGCACCGAGGGCGGACTTTTGCCAGCGCCGGTGGTGATCACCAACACGCCGGTCGGCTATGACTACAACCGCCGCAACATCGTCGTACTGAATGTCCTGAACCGCTCGCTCTTCATGGCGCCGGCGGAGCGCGCGGACGTGGTCGTAGACTTTTCAAAGTTCGCCGGCAAGACCGTGGTTCTGTATAACGATGCGCCCGCGCCGGTGCCGGCCTTCGATCCGAGGTTCGATTTCTATACTGGCAATCCGGACTTCTCGATCACCGGCGGTAACAATTACCAGGGCGGCGCGCCGTCGACACAGGCTGGCTACGGACCGAACACCCGGACGATCATGCAATTTCGCGTTGGTAGCGGCACGCCCGGTCCGGACTACATGGAAACCCAGTTCCCTTTACTACAGGCCGGATTGCCGGGTGCCTTCACCAACACCCAACCCAAACCAATTGTTCAACTGGCCGCCTACGGACCGGCCTACGGGACGAACTATGTCGACATCCACGCGCATATCCAGGACACATCTTTAGTGCTGACACCGCAGCCGCTTGGAAGCATCACGGTCACGGCTGCTGGCAGCGGCTATACCGTCGCGCCCACGATACGCTTGCTCGGCGGCGGTGGCGGTACCGGCGCAGTGGCCACGGCTGCGGTGTCGGGAGGAACCGTGCTGGCCATCAACGTCATCAATCATGGCGCGGGTTACACGCAAACACCAACCGTCATGATTCTGCCGGTTGGCGGTCGCGGAATAGGCGCCACGGCAACCGCCGCGCTCACCAACGCGATGCCGATGCAGCCAAAGGCCATTCAGGAGCTGTTTGATGACTACGGGCGGATGAATGCCACGCTCGGCGTAGAACTGCCGTTCACCACTTCCCTGATTCAAACCACGATTCCGTTGGGTTTCGCCGATCCTGCCACCGAGATATTCAATGAGGGGGAGGTACAGATTTGGAAGATCACGCACAACGGCGTCGACACCCACAGCATTCATTTCCACCTGGTCAACGTACAGGTAATCAACCGCGTCGGTTGGGATGGCGCGATCCGGATGATAGATCCAAACGAATTTGGCTGGAAGGAAACCGTGCGCATGAATCCGTTGGAAGACATCATCGTTGCCATGCGGGCGACCTTGCCGACGCTGCCGTTCCCGCTGCCCGACAGCATTCGTCCGCTGGCGCCGTCCCTGCCGCTGGGTTCCACGACCGGGTTCACGGGCGTTAATCCGACCAACGGCAACCCGATGGCCGTTAGTAACGAGGTCGCCAACTTCGGGTGGGAGTATATCTGGCATTGCCATCTGCTTGGACACGAAGAGAACGACATGATGCGGGCCATCGTGGTCAAAGTTGCAGCTCCGGCTCCGACCAATCTGGTGGCATCCGCCATGACTGGAACGAGCGCAAGGGTGTCGCTTACATGGCAGGACAAGGCGCTTAACGAGAATGGATTCACCATCCAGCGGGCCGCAGATGCCGCATTCACACAGGGGCTGACCACTTTCGCCGTGGGGCCGAACGTGACGAATTACATCGACACTGCGGTGCTGCAAACGACCGTATACTACTACAGGGTGATGGCCACCAGCGTGAACGGCAATTCGACCTTCTCGAATATCGCCACGGTCAATACGTCGGCGCTCCTGCCTGCGGCGCCGACGAACCTCACACTGTCATTACGGACGTCCTCCTACGCCATCATTACTTGGCGGGATAACTCCAACAACGAACTGGGCTTCTATGTGGAGCGGAGCACCAATGGCGGGGTCACCTGGACGCAAATCGCCCAGACGGCGGCCAACTCCGCGACTTACAGGAACACTGGTTTAACAACCAAGACGACGTACCTATACCGGGTGCGGGCCTTCAATGCGGCCGGTACGTCCGGATATTCTAACGTGCTGTCGGTAACCACGTTGTGAAGCAACCGGCTGGCGAGGGGGCTCGACCCCTTGCCAGCTCTGACAAACAAACGTTGAGAGAGACAAGGGGAAAACATGAACAGCAAAAAATGGATTGTCGCGGTCGCCGTGTTCGCTTGCTGGACCGTTCAAGCCACGCCAGTATCGGTTGACTTCAGCGTCCTCGGTAGCAATACCGTGGATATTACCACCGTCCTTAATCCTTCCGGCTACACCATTGGAGACGTCACATTCAGATATGACGACTTGGGCAGCGGGGTCGATTTTGCCTCGGTGGATCAGTACGGCATCCTCGGGACCACATTCGGGAGCCTGCTCTTCGATTTCAACACTCCGGTGACATCCCTGAAATTCGACTTCAGTGTCCTGAATGTCACGGGGCAGGTTAGCAACGGGCTCTTCATAAGTTTTTTGAGCGGTGGAGTGGAGGTAAGCAACCTGCTGGTCGCGGCCACTAATTTCGTGCCATACGATCCGGTCAATCCGACGCTCGGCGGAGATGCGCTGGGCAGTCTGGCGTTCAACGGCATTCCGTTCGACCAGGTGGCGATGTATTTTTCGTTGGACGGGCCATATTTCGACGTGGCTAACATTGTTTACGAACTCGAACCCATGCCGCAGCTGGCGATCGCCGAGGTGAATCGGAATGGCCAGCAGGTATTGATGCTTACCGCCACGGGGCCATCCGGCAGCGTGACTGAGATCCAGAGCACGATTAATCAGGGGTCGACCAACTGGACGTCCATGGTCGTTGTGACTAATTTCACGGGCAGTTACACCACCTATGTGACCAGTAGTCTGCCAGATGCCCCTCAGGCATGTTACTATCGCACGGCGAAAACTCGATAGTCATTATTCAGAGCTCTAAGCTTGTAGACGGATAGTTAAGCCTGAACAATCTGAGGTATTCCCCTGAGAGGTGACATGATGCTTAAACAACCAGCTCCGCTTGACGATGGCCGCATTCGTTCGGGTTTTGTTACGGTGCTGGCTGGTGTGCTTGCGCTGATTCTGATCCCGCTCTGGATAATATTTGGACACAGAGTGTGGCCAGTCAACGACATCAAGGAGGGATCTGCGGACATGGAAGCGGGACCATGGACCGTGAGTAACTCATCCGGCGGCAAGTCGGAGCCATCCGCTGAAACTGTGGCGGCAGTTGCTTCGTCATCATCCAGCGAACAGACGGCAATTGCTCAGACGGTGACAGCGGTAGATCCGCATGGGCCGGATAACGGAGAAGCAGGTATTCATGTTACTGGCAGCAGACTGGCACCTGCAAATGCGCCGGCGGAAATGAATGATCGTTTTGCGAGACCGGAGAAAGCTGGCATCGTGCCGTCGGATGGCGGTAACACGCCGCCTGCCAGGGAACTATCACATGCTGGCGAGGCGCAGCGACATAACGCGCCAGCTTCTGGTGGCGAACCGTCGCGACCCGGCAAAACGGCGGTTGCATCTGAGCCGGGGCTGTCGGATGCGCCAGGGGCGGTGGAGGGAAAATGGGGCATCCGGCTGTCTGGCATGGAATTAGCGAAGGCGAACGGGGCGGTGGAAATGACCTATCAGGTTACGGGCTACGAACAAGTAACGGCGCTGCTTTCACGAAACAATTCTGACTCCCATCTGATCGACCTGGCCAGCGGAACCGAGATTACTTTGTCTCCGTCCCAGGCGAAGGAGTGGCCGTTTGCGCCTCACTCAAGCGCGCGTTCAATGGCCCTGGCGATGCGTGAGGCGGGGACTTTTCCGCCGCCTCCCAACCGGCTGGTTGCTGGAAAGACTTATAAAATATTGATTCCCAACCCGGACGGACTAATCAAGAGCGGCAGCAGCGTGGTCGTCGTTGTGGGGGGGGTGCGAAGCGAAGCCCTGACAGTAAAATGAATATGCACGCCATGAAACCCCGCGCCAGCTTACAGCGAGTTCTGCTGGCCTGCTTGATCTGTGGAGTCATGGCCTATGGCTGTTTGAGTGTGTTAGCAAATCGGGCGCCTGGCGTGATGGAGCGTCGCGTGGCGCTTTATCAGGACTCTATGCATCCCTGGGTCAAGTCCTACAAGCCTGGCAAGTGCACCATTTGCGGGATGGCCTTGACGCCGATTTACGAAGGCCAGCAGGGCTTTGGCTTAAGCGACGGAATGGTGGTGTTGAGTTCCAACAGCACTACCGTGCTTAACGTGCAGACCGACGAGGTTAAACGCCAGCCCTTGCTCCGCACGTTGCGGGTGGCCGGAATTCTGGAGGCGAACGAGACCCGCAAGTCGGTGATTTCAGCGCCGGTCGCAGCCCGGATTCAAAACCTAACCGTGCCGTATGTCGGGGTGGAAGTTCAGGAAGGCCAGCCGCTGGTCGCCCTGTTCAGCCCTGAACTGGCCCAGAAACGCTCTTATCTACGCGCCGTGGGCGTCAACCTGCTGCCTCTTGGCAGCGACTTGACGCAGGTCGCGAAGGCGCAGGATCCTTTTGCCAGTCAACTGGTTGCGCCGCAGTCGGGGATCGTGATCGAGCGCAATGTCTACAACGGGCAATATGTTGTGGAAGGCGAAAAGCTCCTCGTCATTGCAGACGCCGCAGTCCTGTGGTTTCGTTTCGATGTCTATGAAGGACAGTTGCCTTGGTTTGAGCCTGGACAGGCAATTGATGTGACTGTCGCGGCTGTGCCTGAACGGAAGTTTCCAGCCACCATTTCGTTCTTTGACCCGACGATCAATGACACGACGCGCGCGGTCAAGGCGCGTGCCGACATAGCCAACCCCTTCTTGTCTACCAACATTCCCGTTCGCCGCATGCTGCGGTTCGGTATGTATGCCGAGGGGCGTGTACATGCGGCCATTCCCAACGTGCTGGCCGTGCCGCGATCCGCAATTATATTCCCAGGCAGCGCCGCTTATGCCTATGTGGACAAGGGCGACGGCGCCTACGAACGGCGATGCGTCAAACTTGGACGCCAGGGAGATTCCTGCTGGGAAGTTCTCCATGGATTGAAGGAAGGCGAGCGGGTGGTCACATCCGGAAACGCACTGATCGACGCTCAGGCCCAGTTCAATCAGGGAAGCGATTCCGTCGCCGGCGTACAGGTTGCTGTAGTACCGGACGAAACAGCAACCATAGCGGAAACTCAGGCTATACTGTCTGCTGGATTGTCAGCTAGCGTTGACCACAATCCGCCGGCCGTCCCTGTCGTGGCAGGTAAAACTGAGGCTGAGAATATGGCGCCGGGTATTAAGGCCAAGCCGCTTACGCACTACCAGGCCGATAAAATCCGCATGGCAGTGCGCGACGAGATGTGGAAAATGCGGATGGCTACAATCGCCAAAGCCTGTGGAATGGTGCCGGCGCAATCGGACACGAACCTGCTTTTCCCCGTGACGCCATGATCAACCGTTTGATCGAATGGTCGCTTCGTAACCGCTTTTTGGTTGTCTGCGGCGTTTTATTGGTGATTGGCTGGGGTGTCCGGTCACTGTACCGCACGCCGGTAGATGCAATCCCGGACCTGAGCGAAAATCAGGTGATTGTCTTTGCCGACTGGCCGGGCCGCAGTCCTCAGGAAGTCGAGGACCAGGTCACATATCCACTCTCGGTTAACCTGCAGGGGCTGACGGGCGTTAAAACGGTCCGCGCCGCATCTATGTTTGGCTTCACGTTCATCACCGTAATTTTCGATGAGAGCATCGACAACTATTTTGCCCGTTCACGCGTGCTCGAACGCCTGAACTATCTGGGCGACAACCTTCCGTCAGGCGTGGTTCCCAAACTGGGCCCCGATGCCACGGGCCTGGGTTGGGTTTATGAGTATTATCTGGACGTGGACCCGGCGAAAGCGCCCAAAGGCGGCTACGACCTCGCGCAATTGCGCTCTTTGCAAGATTGGTTCATCCGCTACCAGCTCAACGCGCTGCCGGGTGTGGCCGAAGTTGGCAGTATCGGCGGTTTTGTGCGCCAGTACCAGATCGAGGTTTCGCCCACCCGCATGCGCAGCTTGCAGGTTTCGCTGCAGGACGTGCTCCAGGCGGTTCAACAGAGCAATTTGAACGTTGGCGGAAAGGTTATCGAAGAGAGCGGGATGGAATTTGTCTTGCGCGGTGTCGGGCTGATCGAATCCGCAAAGGATCTTGAAAGCATCGTTTTAAAGCAACCCGGCGGCACTCCAGTCTACCTGCGCGATATTGCCACCATTCAACTCGGCGGCGATTTCCGGCGCGGCGCGCTGGACGTGAATGGCAGGGAGGTCGTGGGCGGCGTGGTGGTGATGCGCAACGGAGAGAATGGCCTGGACGTAATTTGCCGCGTCAAAGAGAAGATTGCGCAGATCGCGCCCAGCCTGCCGCCCGGGGTCAGCATCAAGTCTTTCTATGACCGCGGCACGCTCATCGAGCGCACAATCGCCACACTGAAGACGGCGTTGCTGGAGGAAATCCTGCTGGTGATCCTGGCCCATATCGTTTTCCTGTGGCATTTCCGCAGCATTCTGATCGTAACCCTGCCGTTGCCGGTTTCGATCCTGATTTCATTCATCTTGATGCGCCAGTTCGGCATTACCTCCAACATCATGTCGCTCAGCGGCATCGCCATTGCCATCGGCGTACTGGTGGATGCCGGGATTGTGATGACGGAAAACGTGATCCGGCACTGCGAGCGGCAGGAGCAAAAGAATGGGGGGCGGACACGGCTCACGCCGGCGGAAACCCGGGCGGCTACATTGGAAGCGGCGCAGCAGGTGGGACGGCCGATCTTTTTCGCGATGCTGATCATCATTCTGGCGTTTATTCCGGTGTTCACGCTGGTGGGAGAAGAAGGCAAGCTGTTTCATCCGCTGGCCTTCGCGAAGACCTTTGCCATGATCGGTGCCATCATGTTGGCGGTCACGATTGTGCCGGCTCTTTGCACTTTTTTTGTGCGCGGTCCGTTCCGCCGTGAAGAAGATAACTGGATCATGCGGCGACTTTTGCGGGCCTACACCCCTACGCTCGATTGGGCTCTGATCCATCGCCGGATAGTTCTGGGAACAGCCGCAGGACTGCTTGCCGGCGCCTTGATGCTGGCCCTGGGCTTGCCGCGTCCCGTGGCGGTCGCTCTGGATGCCTGGCGCTGTCCACGGGCCGCGAAACTCGCGCACGGCATGGGCAGCGAGTTCATGCCTGCGCTGAACGAAGGCTCCCTGCTCTTCATGCCGGTGCTGCTGCCCAGCACCTCGCTTACCGAGATCAAGCGTCTGATCGCCTGGCAGGACCAGGTGATGAAGCAAGTGCCGGAAGTGCAGTCGGCGGCGGGCAAATTGGGCCGCGCCGAGACGGCCACGGATCCCGCGCCTGTCGAGATGATCGAGACCACCATAGAATTGAAGCCTGAGGCGCTGTGGCGCCCCGGCATGACACAGGACAAGCTGATCGCCGAACTGACCGGGAAACTCAGTCAGGCACCGGGATATGTACCGGGCTTTCTCCATCCCATCGAAGGCCGGATCTTGATGTTGAGCACCGGCATCCGAGCCCAGCTCGGCGTCAAGATATTCGGCGACAATCTGGATGCGTTGCAGAAAAAAGCGTTTGAGGTGGAAAAAATCATCCGCGCGGTCCCCGGCGCCGTCGGCGTGTCGCCGTCGCGGCTTCAGGGCAAGCCGTACATCAACATTGTCGTGGACCGCGTGGCCATGGCGCGCTACGGCCTGAGCGCGCAAACGGTGCTGGATGTCGTGGAAACCGGTCTCGGCGGCAAGAACGTCACGACCGCCATCGAGGGCCGGCAGCGATTCCCGATCCAGGTGCGCTACCAGCGTGACGAACGCGACGACATCGAACGGCTCGGCGATGCGCTGGTTTTCACTCCGGCTGGGCAGGCCATCCCGCTCGGCCAGGTCGCCAGGATTTCGCGCGTGACCGGACCTAGCGAGATTGACAGTGAGAACGGCCGGCTGCGGGTGTTTGTGCAGGCTAACGTTCAGGGACGAGATCTGGGCGGTTTTGTGAAGGAAGCGCGCGAACGGATTGGAAGGGACGTCAAGCTGGAACAGGGGATGACCATCGAATGGGCGGGACAGTATGAAAACCAGCTCCGTGCCCAGCGGACGCTTCAGCTCATCGTCCCCACCGTGCTCGGCATCATTTTCCTGCTGCTTTACATCGTTTATCACTCTGCGAAAGAGGCTGCTCATGTGATTCTTGCGGTGCCGTTCGCCCTGACGGGAGGTGTTTTCCTGCAATATCTGCTGGGTTACAATTTCAGTGTCGCGGTATGGGTTGGATACATTGCGCTCTTCGGCACGGCCATCGAAACCGGTATTGTGATGGTGGTTTACCTGCAGGAGGCCGTGCAGAAGAAGCGCCTCGATCGCGGCCCGGACTTTAATCACGATGACTTGATCGTGGCGGTTAAAGATGGCGCAAGGTTGCGTCTGCGGCCGAAGATGATGACGGTAACCACCACCGTAGTCGGCCTGCTGCCGATCATGTGGAGCGCGAGCACCGGCTCCGAGATCATGCGCCCCCTGGCAGCACCCGTGCTCGGAGGCATGATCAGCAGCTTTATTCACATTATGATCGTCACCCCCGTGCTCTTTGTCTGGCTGCGCGAGCGCGAGATGAAACGCGATCCATTTAAGGCTGCGACATGAGATCCGGACAGATCGCCATGGTCATTTTAGTGGTTCTGACGGTCGCCTTCGTCAGCGCGGCGCTGGCTGTCAGAAAACGCCACGATCCGGATTCCCGGCGGACGATTGTCATGCGCGCCGTGGCGGAAAGTATCGGGATGAATTCACTCGCGCTTTCATGCTCCGGTGCTGGCGCCCGCAATCCCGCGGAGGGTGCTGCAGGCGGACTTGGCGACATGCCAGCCGGGTACTGTCTGGATACAGCCTGCGATGTTGTCACGTCTCCGGGGCCGGGCGCCAGGCCGTTCACTTTTGTGCGTCTGAGGTTGGGGCTATGAGATGGCGCCTTCATGTCAACCTGTGGCATGCCGCAGCGGAGAGCTTACGGCGACACCCGGCGGATGCTGCGGCGGCATTTGTTCCGCTGCTGGTAGCGGTGGCGGTTTGCGCCGCCTTTAATTTTGTGCGCGACGGCATGCTCGCGGACGCCTTGCTAGCCACCGGGACACTGCCGGACTTGACGGTTCAAGCGATGCTCGGCGGCCGACCCGACCGTCTGTCGGCGATCAGGGCGGAGCACATCGCACATCTGGATGGAGTTGAGCGTACGGCGGCCCGGGTCTGGGGGTATCTGCCAATCAATACAGGAGGCCTGGCCCTCACCTATACACTGGTGGGGCTGGATGTCGATCGCATGCCACGGCCGGATGCCATCGGTTTGGCCATGGCGGGTGGCCGTTTTCTGA
>JBAXJV010000074.1:0-10869 GCA_037137675.1 bacterium
AGGAGAGCAGCGTAGCGCCCTCCATCTGGCGGGCGAAATCGTAGGTCACAGTTTTTGCGGCAAGCGTACGTTCCATGCCGGCCAAAAGCAGCTCGGCAACTTCCGTCCAGCCCAGATAGCGGAACATCATCTCGCCGGAGAGAATCAGCGAGCCGGGATTGACCTTGTCCTGATCGGCATATTTCGGCGCCGTGCCGTGGGTAGCTTCAAAAACCGCCACGCCGGTGTCGTTGTTGATGTTCGCGCCCGGCGCGATTCCAATTCCGCCCACGCAGGCCGCCAGAGCGTCGGAAAGGTAGTCGCCGTTAAGATTCATGGTGGCGACAACCGAGTACTCCTGGGGCCGGGTTAGGATCTGCTGGAAGAAAGCGTCGGCGAGCACATCCTTGACGAGCACCTGTCCTGCTGGCGGGTGACCGTTGCAATCGTCCCAGCCAATGGCCTGGCCGGCGAATTCACGGCGCACGAGGTCGTAGCCCCAGGTTTTGAAGGCGCCCTCGGTGAATTTCATGATATTGCCCTTATGGACAAGGGTCACGCTGGAGCGCCGGCTCTCGATCGCGTAGCGCACCGCCGCGCGAATCAGACGCTCCGAACCTTCGCGCGAGACCGGCTTGATGCCAATGGCCGAGGTGGCGGGGAAGCGGATTTTTTTCACCCCCAGCTCGTCACGCAGGAAAGCGATCAGCTTGCGCACCTCAGGAGTTTCGGCCGCCCATTCGATTCCGCTGTAAATGTCTTCAGTGTTCTCGCGAAAAACCACCATGTCGGTTAATTCCGGGCGCTTGACGGGCGAAGGTACACCCTTGAACCAGCGCACGGGGCGCTGGCAGACGTAAAGGTCGAGTTCCTGGCGTAAGGCCACGTTGATCGAGCGGATGCCACCGCCGATGGGGGTGGTCAGCGGCCCCTTGATGGCTACAATATATTCCCGGATCGCAGCCAGCGTTTCATCCGGCAGCCAGGTGTTGGGACCATATACCAGATTGGCCTTTTCGCCGGCGAAAACTTCCATCCAAGCCACGGCCCGGTGTCCGCCGTAAGCCTTTTTAACCGCAGCGTCCCAGACGATCATGGCGGCGCGCGTAACGTCCGGACCGATCCCGTCGCCCTCAATGAATGGCAAAATCGGGTGATCCGGAACGGATAGGCGTCCTCCCGGGGCGACGGTGATTTTATGGCCGGTGGCGGGGACAGCGATCTTCTGATATTGGGACATGACGTCACTCCTGATGTATTCGTCCCCATGCTGCCACAAACCGGCAGAAAGAGGAACATTAAATACGCTAAGCCCGCTTTTTCAGAGACGACTTTGAAGCGAAATTTCTGTAATAATGTCATTGACATACAACTGCTTAGAGAGCACCATTCATCGCGTTGCCTGAATTCAATAAGGAGTAGCAATATGAAAAAAGCTGGATTGATGCTGGTAGGCGCAATAGTTGCCATGATGATTCTGGGCGAAACCGTCAATGCGGCCACTGCATTTGATGTAAAGTTTACGTTGAAGCAAGTCACCGGGGAATGCATGGTCAAGGAGCCGGGTGCGGCTAAATTCACCGATGCCAAGGAAGGCGCAGCCTATGCCTATGGCACGGAGATTAAAACCGGACGGAAATCCTCCGCCGTGGTCGTTTTTGCTCCCAAAAACGAATGTCTGGTTTTGGCCCAGACGCTTGTCGCAATTCAGGAAAAAGGCAAGCCAAGCGACAAATCGCTTTACCTGACGCAGGGCACAGTGCAGGTGAAGCTCGAAAAGGATTTTCATAAGCAACACACTTTGCAGGTGGAAACTCCCACCGCGATTTGCGGGGCGCTGGAGTGCGAGTTTGAAGTTTCGGTTGGCAAGCTCAATAAGATCATCAAAACGCTGGTTCACGCCATCGAGGGCCGTATTTCTGTCGGCGGGCGTGATTTCTCGATTCCGATTGTCATGGGCGGTACGCGATTGACCGTCACAGGCAGCGCTGATCACACTCAGTCTAAAATTGAAATCATCAAGGGTTCGGTTAAAATACTGGTTCCTGCCAAGCCCGGTCAGCCACCGCAGGTCGTTACGCTGCCGGTCGGCAGCGTCTTCGCAGCGGTGGTCAATGGTGATGTGATCAACATCACGGTAACGATTCCGAAGCCCGACGGAACAACCGAAACAATCGTCACCGTGGTTGTCCCGCTACCCCACACCACAACCACCACCACTACGATACATACTGATGACTCCAGTACCACTACCACCGTGCCATCCAGCACGAGCACCACTACAACCATACCATCCAGTACCACTACAACGACCACTACCACTACAACGACCACCACAACTACGACGACCACCACCACAACGATCCCGGGGCCGGGACCAACACCGACGCCGGTCGGTAAGCGTTAAGGTTTTTGAGGCGTGATTATTGCCAGTAAGCGTGCGGAGGAAATTTGAGAATAAAAAAAAGCTTGATTGTGTGTGTGCTGAGCATGGTTGTCGGATGTGCTTACGGGGCGGCGAATGCCGTTCCGCAGGATGGTGACCGGAATCTGCCGGTACCCGGGAAAGATCCGTGGCTGCTCTCACTCACGGCGGCGGCGCATTATGATGACAATCGCGATGGCTTCAAAACCAACGCGGTTGGCAATCTGGACCTGATTTTACGGCCAAGAGCGGCCTTGTTGTACAATCTTGACGAGACCTTTTTGAGCATGTTTTACGAGCCCGCCTACACTTGGCACAGCAATCCGCGTACGATCGAGGAAGGAAATCCACAGAAGCGCGCGGAATGGTTTCAGGTGGTGGGCTTGGACATTGCGCGGCAGATCAACCCGCTGGTGGGTTTCAAGGCCGGAGATGTTTTCGCATATACGGACTCTCCTGAAATCACGCAGGGTGGCGTTGCAGTTCGGGATAACAACTCCTACGTTGGCAACCGTGTATACGGAAGTGCAGATTTGACTCCATCGCGAGTGACCTATGCTCGTTTGGATGGCATGTACAGCCTGAAGCGGTACACGGAGCCACTGATCGCCGAAACCCAGAACGAGGATTTGTTGGATAGTGCCGCAACCGCCGGGTATATGCTGGTGCCTGGTATGAACGCTTTCGGGCAGCTTGGTTATTCGATGTTTGATAATTCCTATACGAACTGGAACCGCGGTTCAACGGTCTTTACTTATGCCGGTGGATTGGAAAAGGTTTTTAATCCGAACTTCAGCGGAAAGCTCACGGCCGGTTATCAGCAGGCCGAATACGCAGATAGCAGCATCGGAGCATCAAAGGATGGATGGATGACACGGATTGAAGGTACGTTGGGGGGCGCCGGTTTGACGCGCCTGCGGTTGCTGATCGAGCACGGATTTTATATGCCGTATGTACAGCCGTATTCGATTCAGGAAATGCTGACCTTCCGGGCGGCTGTGGAACATGATGTGACCCGCGATTTAGTGCTGTCTGTGTTTGGTCAGTATACGGATAGCACGTATCCTGCTGAACAAACTCCTGTCAACAGCGTGGATCTGCCAGGCGGGGCTGATCGTATGACCGACATGGGTGTGCGCGCAAACTACCGGATTACCCGCTATTTTTCCTGTGCTGTCGGGTATGGTTTCCAGAACTGGGATTCGGAAGTGCGCGAATCGTATTCCCACAATATGTTCGATCTCTCGATCACGGGCCAGTTGTAAGCGGGCGGGTGTAGTGGCGGCTTGCGGGTTGACCTACACTCCCCGTTGCCTTTCTGCAGGGGTTAATAAGTGTGTCATGGTGAGGTCTTTGCGGCCTCGCCATTTGCTTTGAGGGGGCTTGGAATAACCATGGACGATGCTCAACACGAGGGCGGTCACCTGCTCGATTATTGGCGGGTGCTTATGGGACGCAAGGAGATCATGATCGCGATCTCTTTGTTCGTGATTCTGGTGGGCGTGGTTGTGACGATTACGATGCCGCGCACCTACATGGCCGCCACCCGCATCGCGGTGCGCAATGATAATCCGGACGTGGCCCCGTTCCAGATGGTCAAGCCGCAGCAGACCATGATCATGGGCGGTAATTACGACCCCTATTTTTTACGTACCCAGTTTGAGATCATCCAGTCGCGGCCCATGCTTTATAACGTCATTCGCAACCTCAAGCTGCAAGAGCATTTCGGGCGGATGTACTCGGACGATGGTAGTCCCTTCACTCCGCAGAAGGCGGCCGATGAACTTGAGGGCTCGATGAAGGTGCAGCAGTATCGCGATACCAATCTTGTCGAGCTGCGCGTATACAGGAGCACGCGTCACAGTTCGCCAGAGGTTGCCCGGCAGGATGCGGCGCGCATTGTCAACGAAATCGCCGCCGTGTACCGCGATCACCGCATGAAGACGATGCGCGATGAAGCCGAGCGCGGGCTGGCGGCTCTGGAAGAGGCTTTCCATGCCGAACAGAAGCGGGTTGTGGAAACCGAGGGCAAGCTGGAGAAGCTCCGCAAAGAGCTGAGCATCAGTTCGTTTGAGGCAGTCGGGGGCGGGCGTAACATAGCGGCGTCGCTGGATATGACCCGTGTACAGCAATTAGAGATCGCACGTATTCAGGCGCGCAACAACATGCTGGACCGTAAGACGCGCCTTGACGAACTGCAGCGCTTGCATGGACCTGAACTTCTTTACGCTGCGGCGCTGATTGTGCGAGACCCCATGCTTTTATCCATTCGCGACAATGTGGTGGAGGCGGAAACGGTTAATCGCCGGTTAAAGGAAACACTGGGCGTTCGCCATCCGGATGTTATCCGGCAGGAACAGGTTTTGCAGGGGCTTTATGTGAAGCTGGATGAAACCGTGAAGGGGATTGTAACGGGGCTGAAGACTGAGTATGTGATTGCCGAAACCCAGCTGGAAGCCGCCGAGAAGGATCTCAAGGCTGCTCAGGCGACGGAAATCTCCGCGCAGAGCGAGCGCTATATGCCGTTCATCAAGCTGCAGACTGAATTGGAACGGCAGCGCGAGCTGCGGGATACGCTGGAAAAAAGGCTGCTGCAGGAACGCATTGAGCTGGATTTGCCGCGTACACCGGTGGAAGTGGTGGAAACTGCCGAGGTGCCAGAGATCAATCATGCGGTTAGTCCGCGTGTGCCGCTGAATATCATTCTGAGTATTGTGTTTGGCCTGTTTTGTGGTGTCGGCGTAGTCTTTTTTATCGAGTACATGGATACCTCGGTTAAGGAACTTGAAGAGTTTGAGCAGTATATTAAGGCGCCCATTCTTGGTGTTGTGCCGCAGAAAGTTCGCCCGCTGCCTGATGAGGAGACGGAGTCCGGCCATGCTGAAGTCTACCGTGTCTTGCGCATGAATGTGCAGTTTTCCAAGCGCTTTGCCGGCGGCAAGACCCTTTGTATGACCAGCGGTGGCGCGGGTGAAGGAAAATCTTTGACCGCGTTCAATCTGGCCTGTGTCTGCGGACAATTGGGGCAGAAGATTTTGATTGTAGATGCAGATATGCGCCGTCCGTCGCAGCACAAAATGTTCAAGGCCGATACGCGTCCGGGGTTCTCTGACATATTGTTGGGTACGGTGACGGCAGACGCAGCAACGCAGCGGAGCGCGCGGACTCCGGGCGTGGATTTCATTCTCAGCGGGAGCCTCTTGTCTGCGTCTCACGGGGTGCTCAACAGCCAGCGACTGCATGCCCTGATTGACGAATTCAAGCTGAAGTACGATTTGATTATTTTCGACTCTGCTCCGATTATCGGGGTCAGCGATGCCTCGATCATTTGCAGCGTGGTGGATGCTGTGATTCTGGTTGTAAAACACCGCGGTTATCCGCGCGCCATGGCGGTACGATCCAAGGCCATGATTGAAAACCTGGGCGTCCCGTGTTTGGGCGTGGTGCTCAACAGCCTCAATGCATCGCGCGATTACTACGCCTATTATAATTCATCCCGCTACGGCTACTATCAGGCTTCGCTCTCACCCAAAGGCCGTCCGGATGAGACGGTCGCAGGCCAGCCTCGCGCGTCGTTGAAGGCGACAGATGCGGAAAGGACTGCGCCGGTATGAGGGGCGTATTTCTGACGGCCATGATCGCTGCGGTCGGGCTGCTTGCAGGCTGTGTCAGTGAGCCGCAGCGGGCCCGGCACTCGGCGATTTTTGTGCCGCCAGCGGTTGCACCGATGGTGGCGACGCAGAGCGTAACTATAGCCGGGGGTGCCCCGCTGACCGGTGCGATCACCAATAGCGCTGCTTCGGACTCCATTGTCTCGCGGTTGCTGAAGCCGGGTGATCGTATCGAGGTGCAATTGCGTGCGATTCCGCAGCCCGACATTTTACGCATGGTGGTAGATGAGACCGGTGGTATCAACCTGCCGTATTTGGGTTTGGTGAATGTGGCGGGCTGTTCGAGCGCCGAAGCCGGACGTCTGATCGAAAAGTCTTATATTGAAGCCCAAATCTACCGTGTGATCTCGGTCAGTGTCGTGCCGCCCGAGCAGGAGTATTCCGTGACGGGCGAAGTCGTGCGCCCCGGGCCATATCCGCTAAATCGCGATTTATCTTTTATGCAGGCGCTGACAAGGGCGGGGCGCTACACCGACTTTGCGGATCCGTCCTCCGTCAAAATAATCAGGGGCGACAAGATTATTCCGATCAATGCCAAGCGGGTCGAAGAAGGTCGCGATAAGGATGTCCCGATTGTGCCCGGCGATATTATCAGCGTTCCAAAACACTGGTATTGACAGGTTGCGATGTTAGAGAGGCTTCGTGTGCCGCCCATGAATAAGCCGCGTTCGGATCGAACTCTGGGGACCGTGTTCGCGGTCTGCAGTCTGCCGGTCATGTTGTTACTGGCGGTGCATGCGGTAGTCATGGCTCGTTCCCAGGGCTTGTATTACGCCGCCAAGTACGGATCGCTGCGGGATGACGATTTATCCGCCTTAACATCTCTTGCTGCCGCCCGCAATCTCAATGCGGTGAACTACAATGCCTGTGAACATGCGGCGCGCCGTGCGTGGTACCTTGCCGGGCGGTCAACCGGGACTAACCAGACGCTGCTGCACGAGCAGGCACGGCTTTGGTGCGACCGGGCGCTGATGCTGAACCCCTATCAACGGTCCATGCGCTGGATGCAAGCGCAACAGATCGCGCGCGAAAATAAGCAACAGGGGCTGGCTGCCTGGCAAGCTTATGTGGAGTGGGAATTCTGGCAGCCAGAGAATCACCTGATTCTGGTGGATATGGCCCTCAGCGCGGGGCGGCTGGATGTTGCCGAGCTGGCGCTGCCATGGGCCGCAGGTGCGTCCGGCTACGACGCCATGGCTGCACGTGTTAAGGTGGAACGGGAGCGCGCGATTAAACCGCATGCTGAAAATGGGGTGGGTAACGGGGTTCGAACCCGCAACATCCAGAACCACAATCTGGCGCTCTACCAATTGAGCTATACCCACCGTGAAAAGTGCATATTATAACGCCCCTGGCAAATTCGACAAGTACGAAGTAGAGCCTGCAGCATGAGCACCGTGCCGATTACCGTGGAAGGTCAGCCGTCGCGCGATGTGCCTTTGCATTCCTCGATAGCCGGGGTTATGCATGCCGCTTACGCGCCCGACGGGTTGCCGTGGATCGCCGCGATGGTGAATAACGATCTGGTCGGCCTCCAGACTCTGCTGGATGTCGGAAGTGTTGTCCATCCGATCACCATGCGCACCCCTGAAGGTGCTGCGGTCTACGAGCGTTCGCTGGGTTTCCTGCTCGCCAAGGTTGTCAACGCGTTATTCCGCGATGCCGACCTTTCTGTCAACTACACAATGGGAGACGGGGTTTACTGTACGCTCAACCGCGGAGTCACGGGTGGGCATGCTCCTGTTTCCACGGATGAGTTGCAGCAGATTGAGGCCAGCATGCGTGAGCAGGTAGCGCGCGATCTGCCGATCGAACGCCGTAAGGTTTCATTTGCTGAAGCCGTGCGCTGTTTTGAAAAGGCTGGCCAGACGGATAAACTCCGTTTGCTGCGGTTTCGCAATTCTCCGCGGCTTGCGCTCTACAGGTGCGAAGGGTTCTACGATATGCCGATTCAGCCGCTTGCGCCTTCGACAGGCGTTCTGTCCGCATTTGCGATCCGCCCCTATCCGCCGGGATTTCTGCTGCTACTGCCGCAAAAATGTGACGGATTGCAGGTCGCGCCGTTTCAGAATCGCCCAAAGCTTTTTCAGGTTTTTCAGGAGCGTGAGGCCTGGGGGCGTATTCTGGGCGTTGAAACCGTCGGGCGCATGAACGAATTGATCGCTGATGGCGGCATCGGAGACTTCATCAAAATGGCCGAGGCCCTGCATGAGAAAAAAATCGCCTGCATTGCCGACGAGATTGCGGCGCGGCGCGGCGCGGCGCGCATGATTCTGATCGCCGGCCCCAGTTCGTCGGGCAAAACCACTTTCGCCAAACGGCTGGCCATCCAACTGCGCGTTGCCGGTCTGCGGCCGGTCACGATCTCGTTGGACGACTATTTTTTTGACCGCAACCAGACGCCACGCGATGAATCTGGAGCGTTCGACTTCGAACACCTCGACGCGCTCAATCTCCCGCTCTTTAATCGCCATATCAATGAGCTTCTGGATGGTCGTAAAGTGGCGTTGCCGAGGTTCAACTTTGAGACCCACACCAGCGAAATTTGCGACACGCAGCTGTGCATCGAGCCAGATCAGCCTCTGATCGTGGAAGGTATACACGCGCTTAATCCGGGGCTCACTGCCGGCGTGCCCGACGCCTGCAAGTTCCGTATCTACGTTAGTGCTCTGACTCAGCTCAGCCTGGATTCGCATAACCGTATTTCCACCACCGATAACCGCCTCCTGCGCCGCATTGTACGCGACAATCAGTACCGCAAACACAGCGCCCTCGATACGCTGCGCATGTGGCCGTCAGTGCGTCGAGGCGAAGCGCGCTGGGTGTTCCCATTTCAGGAAAACGCCGACGTTATGTTCAATTCGGCTTTAGACTACGAGCTTTCCGTGCTCAAGCCGATCGTCGAACAGCTGCTTTTCCAAATCAAGCCCGACGTGCCGGAATACGCTGCGTCGCGCAGGTTGACGGCGCTGCTCTTTCCGGTTTTGCCGCTCTCAGGTCGAGGTGTACCTCCGACTTCGATCCTGCGCGAGGTGATCGGACGCAGCAGCTTTACCTATTAAGTTTTGCACAGCTACCATGGACCTGACGCAATCAGAGTGGGGTGCTTTGTGGCCTGCGGTTGTTGGCGAGCCGCAGAGCACCGCATGGGACCCTGCCGCCGAGCCGTTTACCGAACGCCATCTGCGGGTGCTCTGGTTCGACTCTGCGCACCGACCGGCCGCGCTGACAACTCAGGATGATCAACGGGTTGAAGTGCTCGATCCCGGACGTTGGAATCTGGAAGCCGGCCCGGATTTTCTGGACGCCACCCTGCGCTTGCTGCCCGACCGCCGTCAGGTGCGGGGTGATGTGGAACTGCACCGGCATCCTTCCGATTGGGTGCATCACGGGCATACCGGCGACGTCCGCTACCGTCACGTCGTCGCCAGTGTCACCTGGTATCCCGGCCGCATGCCAGTCGGCAATCTTCCTGCGGGCGCACTTGAAATTGCCCTGCGTGACGCGGTGCTGGCTAATCCGTCCTTCTGTTTTGAGGGCTTGGACCTGACAGCCTATCCCTACGCCGCGCCGGCGCCGCGTCCTCCCTGCGCCGTGGCATTACTGGGCCTATCCCCTGATGTCAGCGCAGCTTTGCTCGACCGCGCTGGTGAAGTGCGATTGCACCGCAAGGCCGCCCGGCTGGCCGCGCTTTGCGCTAGCCGCAGCGCCAGCCAGACGCTCTACGAAGAAGTGCTGGCAGGCCTGGGATACAAGCAGAATGAGCTTCCCTGCCGCCGCCTTGCCCAGACGTTACCGCTGGTCACGCTGCGAGAGACTGTGGCGAAGGATGGACTATTGGCCGGCTACGCCATGCTCGCCGGCGTTGCCGGTCTCCTGCCTGCTAAACCACAGGCAACATGGGATCAGGAATCACGCGCTTTCCTACGTGACGTTTGGGACTGTTGGTGGAAAATACAGGCGCACTGGCAGAGTCGTGTGCTCCCGAGGGAATTATGGACGCTGCATCACTTGCGCCCGCTTAACCATCCACTGCGCCGCCTGATGGCTGTTCTGCCGCTTTTCACCGGTCCTGAGGCCTGGCCCGAAGCTCTCTCAGGCATATTGTCAGGCGCACCGGCTGTCTGGCCCGCACAGTTGCTCGCGCGGATTAACGATCTCGGCAGCTGTGCGCCATTTTGGTCGCGCCGCGCGGGGTTTGGAGGAAAACCGCTTTTACATCCTGCCGCGCTGGTGGGTGCAGGCCGGGCTGCAGCGCTGCTGCTGAATACGATTGTGCCGTTTTTAATGACGCAGGGATTCCCTGAACTGGTGGCGCGGGAAAGACTGGCCCAATTGCCGGCCGAAGACGATCACCACCTTGCCCGCGAAACCGCCTTCCGATTGTTCGGACGCGACCATAATCCTGCGATCCACCATACCGGGCTGCGCCAGCAGGGACTTGTGCAAATCTTTCAAGACTTCTGTCTCAACGCCCATACTGCCTGCGCCGATTGTCCGCTCCCGGCGGCGTTGGCTGCCACCCGAAGCGGTGCGTAACTACAAGGCTGTGCAGCGAACCCTGCCTACAACTTTCCGCTCACTTGCAACGCGATGACCAGCAGGCCCAGGCTCAGCAGGTAAAATACAAAACCTTTCAGCCTAAAGAGACCAGTTCGACCGCTTTGCGGTCGAACTGTTTTTGTTAAACCTGTTAAGAGCAGTTCAGTTGCGAACACAGCGCAACGGAACTGCCCCTTTCACTGGCGTCCCACAGGGACGCCAAGGCTGTAGCGGTTTAGGCTGTAGGCTGTT
>JBAXJV010000075.1:0-10825 GCA_037137675.1 bacterium
CAGCCAGCATAAGTCCCATGAGCACATACGCGAGCCATGCCGGATGAACCAGCATCGCCAGTCTATACTGGCCCGCCAGAACCAAATGCATGCCCGCTAAGGATAGAATACGAAGCATTAGCAACCCGTCTTGCCGATCGCGCACAACAGGGTTGATGTGCGAGCCCCGATCACGCATGACGCATATGCCTTGAGGCGTGTGTTCGCAGTAATCGTCCGTCCCGAGCCATTGGGGCATCCTCGTGCAAATCCGCGTTCATCTCGACCTCGCGGGGGTTTGGCGCGGGGAGGGAACGCCCGGCAGCGCGCGGCACAGGTCCGACAATGCGCTCAGTAGCGCGGGCCTCCAGCGCTGGCGAAAAGAAAAATGCTTCTTCAGCAGTCGGCGGTAATCGCGCTGGAACGCCTCGTCCATCTCGATGGAACTTGCGCCGCCTTGCGCATATTCAGCCATGAGCAGTGGAACATATTCAAACTTCAGCGACGGGTCCGTGAAGCAGGCCATGTTGAACACCCAATCCGCCTGCCGTGTGTAATGCACGTCAAATTCCCGCCCATCGAACGCCGTTTTCGGATAAAAAATCGCTTGCTGGCAGATGTTGGTGCGTGCGAGCTTTGCGCTGTCGAATACTCCCGCATAGCGGTCGCCAGTATTCATGCGCCATACGTCGCCGTAATAGATGGCCCGCGCGTTCTTCAGGTAGCCCCTCACCTCGTCTAAATGGATTTTCAGACGGTCGTCCGCACCCAGAAACAGGAAAAAGTTTCCAGCGGCCCGCTCCGCGGCGCGGTTCATCGCGTCATAGATCCCGCCATCGGAACGGCTTTCCGCCCGCAAACGCGGGTCGCCTATTCCACGCAGAAATTCCACGGTGCCATCGGTTGAGGCGCCATCCTGCACTACCCATTCATCCTTCGCGCCCAGCGCCGGCAGCACGGAAACCGCCGCTTCCTGAATATCTCTGTGCGAATTCCGGCAGACCGTAATCACGCTGATGGATGTTCCATTCATGTGGGCCGCACCAGCGATTCGTAAAGCTCCAGATGGCGTCGGGCAACCGTTTCCGGCGCATAGGCTTCACGGGCAAAGGCCGCACAGGCGCTCCGCATCTGCCCGCCGCGCGCCAACAGTTCGCAAATTCCACTGGCCAGATCGTCTACATCGTGCGGCTGCGCCAGATAACCGGTCTCGCCGTTGCGAACCATCTCGGGGATGCCTCCCGTCGCGAACGCCGCCACCGGTGTTCCGCACGCGAGGCTCTCCGCCACCATGTTTGGCAAGTTCTCCATGCGCGATGGAACCACGACCACGTCTGCAGCCGCCAGCGCCAGCGCCATCCGCTCCGGCGTCAAAACGCCCAACGTATGCACCCGCAGAGGCATCTTATCCAATTCCCCCGATGCGCCCGCAAGCATCGCCTCCGCCCCTGGAAACCCGTCCGCCACGGCTGACAAGGCTGCCCGCCAAATATCCCCGCCCTTGTTCCAATCTGTCAGCGCGCCATGCGCACCGAAAAAAAACAGCGGCACCTCCTGAGGCAGACCCATGGCAGCCCTGGCTGCCACTCGATCCATGGGATGGAACACTGCGGTGTCCATCGCGTTAGGAATCGTCTCAATCCGCTTTCCCGCCAGAAGCGAAGAGCGTTTTGCGATTTCCGCAAGCCAGCGGCTTGGCGTCACCACCGCGAAATCCGCCTTCTCCCATGCCGCCCGCTTTCGCCTCCAGTTCCAGCGGCTCAGATCCTGCTCCCGCCGGGAGCCCAGTTCCGGGCAGCGGCCGCAATCTTGCTCGAACCTGCGACAATTCTGCGGGCTATGGCAGCCCCCTGTGAAGGCCCAGAAATCGTGCATCGTCCACACCAGAGGGCTCCGGAGGTGTGCAATGTCGCGCAGCGACAGCATCCCGTGGTTAATCCAGTGCAGATGCGTCACATCAGGCGCAAACTCGCGGATGGCTTTTCGTGTCGCACCATTGCCAAGCCAGGCGTTGCCCCAGTGCGGACTCCGTCGGTTTCTCCACGGCAGCACCGGCAGCGAATCCAACATCGGGCGGCGAGCCGCCCAGCGGTCAGAGGTTTTCAGCAACGCCGCGTCCCCGCCACCTTCCGCATTCTGCACCAAAAAGCGCGCATTGGCGCCCGCGCTATTGAGCGCCCCGCACAGCCGCACTGCCGCCACCGATGCCCCTCCGCTTTTAGTGTAAGCATTAACCAGCAGCACCTTCATGCACAACCCTTGAACCCGGCTTTGATTGCCGAGCCGGCAATCAGAGTTCTTTGCCTCAAACTTAACCCGCACTTGCGCGGAAACGCAGCACCAAATGCCGGGCGCAGCGAATAAATTCCTGCACCTGGCGCCACCCGCATGGCAAGTCGAAACCAAACTTCTCTCAGCACTTTTCTGGCATCAATGTTTTTATCCAGCGCAGTTGCGATTATTTCGAGCCACTTCCCCGCCTTGCGCAGGCTGGCTATATCCGGCGGAATTTGCGCCATGCTCACCTGCCGGTGAAAACGAGCTTGTTCGTCCGTGACTTCTGGCAGAATTTCTTTCAACGCCGTTTTCAGGACCCGCACTGAATTCACGTCCATATCCGTCCAGTTTTGTGACGTCACGCTGGCTTTGTGCAGGCGATAATCCAACAGCACCTCCGGGAGATTCGCGCCGCGCGTGAATTTAAGCAGGCGCGTCCACAGTTCAAAATCTTCGACTGCGGTCGCTTTTGAGTCGTACCGTAATCCGTTCGCTTCCAACAAACCGCGCCGCAGCATCACCGAGGGATGGCTGAAAGGGCAATTGAAATGACGGAACGCCTCCACTGCATCCGGCGAGACAGGATATTTTCGTGTTACGCTCGCAGCTCCACCAAACAACCGGACCCATCCACCGCAAATTCCAATTTCCGGATGCCGATCCAGAAAGTAAATTTGCCGCTCGAATCGCCGTGGCGTGCATATATCATCGGCATCCATGCGAGCAATGAATTCGCCACGCGCAAGTTCCAGCCCATGGTTCAGTGTTTCCGGTAACCGCATGTTCCGGTCGTGTCGGACAACGCGAATGCGCGAATCCAAAAAATCTCCAGCAATCGCGGCGGAACCATCCGTTGAGGCATCGTCTATCAGCAACACCTCGAAATCCCGAAAGGTCTGGCTCAAGACGCTTTTCAGTGCCCCGGCTAAATACTCTGCCCCGTTGTAAACAGGCAGGATGACGCTGACCCGCGGCGTGCTCAGGTTTTTCCTCCCGCTGCCAGAGATGCGAAGATACGCGCGTGGGCATCCACCCAGTTGCTGGCCGAAAACATCCGGACTGCGCGTTCGCGCGCCCGGCTGGCAAACGCCGCTCGATCCGCCAGAACATGCAGGACCCCCTCTGCAACCGCTTCTGCAGCAGGTAGATGCATTGCCTCAAAATCCTCCACTCCCGAGATGCCATGCCCCGCCTCATCTCCAACCAGCTCAGTCGTTCCACCGGTCGCGGAATATACCACCGGCACGCCGCACGCCATCGCTTCCACAACCAGACGCGGACATGGATCCTGCACCTTTAAGTGTGCCAGCAGGTCCGCCTTTCGAAACAAGACTGGAGCTTCCGCCTGCGAATAGGCGCCGGAAAACTCCACGGCATCCGCCACACCCGCGTCACTCGCACAGCGGCGCGCTTCCGCCTCGGCATCCACGCTCCACACCAGACGCCCTGCCACCGCCAGCCGCGCCTCCACGCCACGACGTCGGATGATCGCCAGCGCCTCGATTGTGCTCAGCACACGATACGCATCGTGGTGACTTCCCGCCACCAGCAGCATCGGCGCGCGGGTATTACAGTCAAAGTTCTGGCGAGGAGAAAAAGCGGCCGTATCCACCGGATTGTAGAGCACCTCGCCCAGCCCCTTGCACGTGCCTAGAAATAGCTCCGCGCAGCGCCGACAGAACTCGCTCTGATACACCACAAAATCCGCCATTGCATGTACACGCGCATTCGGCGCGTTCATTTCCCGCCATGCCGCGCCCGCCCAGGCTGGATAGGCAACGCCATTCTGGTTCAACACGAAACGTCCGCCCGCACGCTGCGCAGCGCGCGCCAGTAATTCGCGCCGATCCGGCAGCGCACTACTTACCAGATACAGCAGGTTTGCCTTGCTTGCGGCATCCGGGAAGCGTTCCGCTAGATCCATGCATTTCACGATTCCACCCGACACCTGCTCATTACGGACTGGCAGACGATCCATTCCGTAATACACGCGGATGCCGTCGGCGCGTCGCAGCGCCTCCCAGCGACGTAACTCGCGCGCTTCCGCAGCCAGACGGCGGACAATCTTTCCGGCCAGACCGGTCATTCCACCACCCCCGTGAAGAAATCCTTCCACAAAGAACCCTGGCGATCCCACGCGTTCGCCTCCGCTGTTGCGCGCCCCATGCGCAGCAGCACATGCTTTTCTTCGCGACTCAGCCCGCGCACCCGCTCTACCGCATGAACAAGCCCCTCCACTTCTTCCACCGCACACATGAAACCGTTCCCGGCGTCCCGCACCAAATCCATCGCCTGACCCACACGAGTTGTCACCAGCGGTATCCCGCTCGCCATTGCTTCCAGCACCGCCTTCGGCCCGCCCTCCTGTCGCGACGTCACCATGCACACGTCAAGTGCGTGATAGAGTGCCGGAATTTCGTCATAATGCTGCGTAAAGACATGGTGGAATGGAATTCCCGCCTCCGCCAACCCGCGTTTTACATAGCCGCGTGCAGGGCCGCACAGCAGCACGAACAACTCCGGAATACGCCCCTTCAAAACCCGCAAAACTTCCACCAGTACATCGGGGCCCTTGATCAACTTGGGTTCCAGTCCCTCGCCCCACCCGCATCCATCCTTTTGGAACGAACCAGCCACGAATGCGTCCTCTGGAATTCCTAGACGTTTTCTGATTTGCGTACGGGTTTCATTTGTGCACATCGAAAACATGCCCGGACGGATGCCAATCGGAATCACATGAACTTTTTCCGGCGCAATGCCGCTTGACAGCACCACCTCGCGCATTTCTGAATGGCTAACCTGAATCCGCATCCATTGGTCGTGGGTCTTACGAAGATTTTCGAATACAGCATCGAACTCCGGAAGGCCGCTGCCAGGCCTGCCATGAAAATACGCAAAGCACTTACGGTGCCCCCGCCCGCCCGTCTGATTCAGTAACGCAAACTGGCTCGCGTAGAAAACGCATTGCCGCCGCGACACCGCCGCCCATCCCCCGGCTACCGTTCTTACGCTGATCTTTTTGCAAACTGACCGCAGGTCGCGGATTTCCTCGTCCAGCACCCAGCCGCCCTGATCTCCAGTCAGAATCAGTCGCGAAAAATCGTGCCAGCCGCGAGCCAGAGGACTCGCCGCCCGGAACGTTGCATTCTGCAGCAAAGCGCCTGCCACCTGCCAATTCATCGCGGCGCCTCCCCGGTCATCCCCATAGCCGCAAGATAGCGCTCCGCCACATCTTCGATTTTTGGCACGCAGATTTTCTCCCGAAACGCTGCTTTTTCTTCCATCATCCGGTCTAGCAGCGCCGGGATTTCCTCGGCGGCCTCGAATCCCAGACCGGCTTGCTTCACGATTTCCGGATGTCCGCCGCTCTTCAGATATACTGCAGGCAGTCCGCAACTAAGCGCCTCGATCAATGAATTGGAGCACGGATCGTGCTTGCTTGCAGTTAGATACACATCGTGCTGCCGCAGCAATTCTGCAAGCTCCCGGGATGCCATGGGAGGAAATATGCGGATGTTTTTCGTTTTCGACGGCAGGCGCCCCACAAAGGTGTATTCCACGCGGCCAAAGTCCAGATTCTGGTCCAGCCACTCGTAAACACCCGCGCCCTTGTTGCGGTTGTCGGACCAACTCGCCGAAATCACGCGCAGCTTCCTTCCGCCCGGTTTCGCGGGGTGGGCTGGCGCGTAAAATAGCTCCGGATCCGCCGCGTTGGGAATTACCACCGGGTCGCGGAAAGCCAATCCCAACGCCGAGTGCGACTGCAGACTGAATCGCGACTGCATCACCGTTCTCTGAGCGAACTCCCGGTTCCATTCAGCGATTTTCCGATCGGTCCCGTCGTCGGTTCCCCGGTACATCGCCAAAGGTCCATCCACGCGATGGATCGTCCGGCAGCCCGTGCGCCGCAAAAAGCGAAAACGGTCGGCATCGAAATTGAACGAATTCAACAAGCACGCCCGTGTGCTCCCCGAAACCGTGTTTACCTCCACGCGTAATCCGCGCCGCTCCCACTCACGCTTCAGCGCACGTAAAAACTGATGTCCCCCGCCCGCTGGTGGCGGTGCGAACTCATGAAAAATCGAAATGTCACAATGTCGAAGCGGCGCGACCGCACAAGCCGTGAGCCGGCTGGCTGCCCGTCCAGCCCGCTGGCAAAGCCCTCTGCCTGGGAATGAAATCATCGAAGCCTCATTTAGCAGTTTGGGCGCGACAGATTTTAAATAAACGCGCCATCGCACTTTGAGCCTTGTGCAATCTCGATTTTCTTGATTCCACGAAATCATTACAACGGTCCGGCCAGATAGTAGTGTGCGGGATTTTGCTTTTATTCACAAAATAGCCCATCAGCAGCTCCATGACAAACGGCGCAATAGGCGTTTGTTTGCCGGCATGCTTGATTTCACGTAGACCGATTGCATCGGAATTGTTTTCAAAGAATTCGTAAAATGGAATAAGTACGGTTTCGACATATTCATTAAAGACCGTTTTCTTCGCAATCCAGTAATTGCAATATGAAGCCGTCCATTTATCCGTCAGGAATTTGACGTCGAAATTGAATTTTTTGTCGAACATCACCTGTAACTGATACAGTGCCGGATAAGCCTCTTTATTACGCTTAACATTGTTCTCGCCTATGTGATTGAACGGAGTGAAGAATATAACGTCGAACTTTCCAAGACTTTTTTCTATTTTCTTTCTGAATTCAATTGTCGAAAATCTGGTTTTCTCTGCAAACCGCCACGAGGTAGTTCCGATATAGTCGGACTTTATGGTGGAAATACTATTGTACAATTCCAAAATAACGTCGTTTTCATAGTATTTTAAATTTGTTTGATTTCTTTCGTGTGGAACAAAAAGAGAGTTGAGAACCCTGGTTTTTGAGAGCGCATCGTAATAGATTTGGTGACATTCCCAGGTCGGTCTTGCATTCATCGCTATGCCTGTTCATTCAAATGGGAGCTGCTTCAGCGTTTGATCCCCGACTTTTTCCACGCCAGTTTTTTCCACAGGGTGCCGGCTTTGGCTATGGCCGCCTGTAAAAACACGACAAACGCGACAACTTTCAAAAATAGCTTCCACTTTCTGGAAGCGTAAATACTACGCAATCCATTCCGGGCCGCGCCAAGCTCGGACAGCTGACCTGCCATGAACTCATTTTCAGCCAGAAGCGAATCAAGTCTGGCTGAACACAAAGAATAATCTTCCTGAAGCTTAGCGTGCTGAGCAGAAAGTGCGCTCTGTTCATTATTTGTTGCGGATACCCTTTCCTCAAGCGGCGCAACCCTCGCACAAGGACTTTCAGCCAGCTTCTTTTCTATGTTTGAGGAATCGGAAATCTGCGGCTCACGGAAATGCCGCTCATTATCTTTCATGCGTTCAACTGTTTTTAACTGATAATGAAAAGCGGAATACGGAGGATTGGCGCCGACATAACTCACAGTGTATGGACCAAGCGATGAATGTTCAGTGTATCGCGTAATGGTATAAAAACCTTCTGTAACGAGTTTCCGCAAGATCATGCAATTTATTTTGATCCATCTTCCCCGGCCCCGTTTATCGGGACGAAGAACCGACCCGTAACGAAGGTAGCCTGAAACAGGCATTCCGCTCCCGTGATGAAAGTCATCCAGGCTTGCTTTCGTGAATGTCTTGTAACGGAGGCCAAACCCGCCTATCAGTTCGTTGCTCTCAAATACAGAAAAGAGCCCGACGTTCGGGTTTTCGTAATGGACCCCAGGACAAGGATCGTCCTCGTCAAGGTAGCCCGTCAGGGACAGCGGGCGCACTGTCTCGGACTCCGTCGAGCGCCAGCCGTTTATAATTTCATTCTCCTTGACCGTCGCGATGCGGAAAACAATTGTCGACGGACGCCTTTGGATAATCGCCATGCCCGGGTGATTTGGAATGGTGATTTTGTCAAGCTGGGGCTGTTCCAGGACAAGCGTTTCGATTGCGGTGGCAACCCCGGGCCACTCCGCACAATGCGCGTCATGGGCGATGAGTATGCCATTGGGTCCAAGAACCTCCAGCGCGTTTTTCAGATCCGCCAGCGACTGTTCATGTCCATGATCCCCGTCAATGACAATCATGTCAAAACTGCCCTGCATTTTGATCAGTGTTTCGAACGCGGTATCGGACCGCATGGGCAGTAATTTGACATTGCCAAGGCCAAGCTTATCCCGAAAGTGACGTGCAGCGGCGTCTGCGTTACACCACAGGCCACAAGCCCTGTCAGGCACCTTGCCGTCAACGTTCCAGACGGCATATCCGGGGTCTACAAGGGTGATTCCGGAGTTTTTTTCCCCGTCCAGTGCGAGGCCAATGCAGGCGGCGGAAAAGCCCCGCCCGGAGCCAACGACAAGTACGTTCCGGACATTAAAGGCTCTTGCAAGGGCAAAATATACCCAACCGTAACCCAGATCGTGAAATGACTCCCGCTGGCAGCCTATTTCGGTTTCCGGGTTGTAGTAACCGCCCGCTCCGTGCGAAAACTCTGCGATCAGCGTGCGGACTATTTCCGGGGTGATTATTTTCACGGGTGGGCAGAGCGTTCTATTGTTGAGAGCGGTTAGTTATACATCCGGAAACTGCGGATATCGTTTTGCTGAAACCAATCCACGGTCTGACGTAATCCGGCCTCCAGCTCAACTGTCGTCTTGTAGCCCAGCTTACGGGTAATATTAGTGATATCTGACCTTCTACGCGCAATATGATCCCAATCGCGGCGCGGACGGTATTCGACCGGGATATCCATATTCAGTGCGCGCTTCATACATCGCAGCAATTCGTTCATGGAGGTCTCCTGTCCCGTCCCGGTATTGAAGATCTGCCCGATAGCCTCATCACGGGTCATGCACAATTTCAACGCCTGAATTGTGTCCTCAATATATGTATAATCGCGGGTTTCCTCGCCGGTGCCCGTAACGGTCAAGGTATGTCCGTTCAGCGCCATATAAATAAAATTGGGTATTACGTTGCGATATTTCCCGGGATACTCTCCCGGTCAATACGAGTTGAACAACCGGAGCACAGTCGTGGGCAAGCGGTGATACTCATGGAAAAACCGGACGTAATGCTCTCCGTTCAACTTGCTGATGGCATAGGGCGTGTCCAGCTTCTCTCCAACCATGTCCTCCCGGATCGGTTCGGCAAAATTTCCATAGACACAAGATGACGACGTGTACACGAAGCGCTTCACTTTCGCCTGGCGGGCGAACTCAAGAAGTTTAAGGGTGCCCAGACCATTGACCAGCAGATCTTTCTGAGGGTAATCCACGGAATTCTGGTTGGCAAAATTTGCCGCCAGATGAAAAACCACGGACGGATTCTCGGCAAACACCTTGTGCAGAATTTCCTCGTCCGTAACCGACCCGCGCCAGAATTCAACAGGCAGATTGCGCAGATTATCGAACCAGCCTGACGAAAGATCATCCAGCACCAATACCCTGTGCACGCGGCTCAGATCGGCGACCAACCGGCTGCCAATAGCCCCCGCTCCGCCAGTTACAAGAATAGTTTCTTTCATTTGTTGTCTCCTGTGTAATGTGTATTTATCAAAGGCCCCCGGTCATTCCGTTATATGCCCGGGACACCACTCGCGCTAACGATCTCTTCAACGATACGTGGAGCCGTCTTCCCATCCCATAGCGCGGGGCGCTGTGGAGATCGGCTCCCGGACAACGTGGCTCGATAGGCGAGCCGGATGCGCGTGACATCGCTGCCCACCAGCACGGAGGCGCCGCCGTGTTCTTTTAATGTCACGGGGCGTTCGGTATTTTCACGCAAGGTCAGACAGGGGGTCCCCAGCACACAGCACTCCTCCTGCAATCCGCCGCTGTCGGTCATCATGATGCGCGCATCCATGTTTAGCCGCAGCATTTCGTGGTATCCAAGCGGCTGAACCAGAACCAGTCCCTGACAACAGCGCACGCGCTCCCATAGCCCGAAAAGGGCCAATTGCTTCTGTGTCCTCGGGTGCATTGGCCAGATCACAGTCAGATCAGCGGCAACTTCATCTGTCAGAAACCCGACAATCGCAGATAAGACATCACGGTCATCGACGTTTGACGGACGGTGCAGCGTCAGCACAGCGTACGAGGACGGGCCAAGGCGGGGTGGTGCCTGTTGTGGCGACCGCCCGTCCAGAAGATTGCCGGCGATGACATTTTGGAGGTTCAAACCCGCTGCACGTTCCCTGTGGGCCTCCAGCGTATCAATCATGATGTTGCCGACGAACTTGATCCTGGACTCCTCGACCCCTTCTCTGCGCAGGTTCTGCGAGGAAAATTCGTCGGGAGTGAACAGCAGATCGGCCAGCCGGTCGGTGACAAGCCGATTCACTTCTTCCGGCATCCGCATATCACCAGAGCGCAGCCCGGCCTCGATATGCGCAAGCTTTATCAGTTCCTTCTTCGCGGCGATTGCGCAAGCGCAGGTTGCATTCACATCGCCTACAACCACGACCCAGGCGGGGCGATGCTCCCGCAGCACCGTCTCAACCGCCATCATCGTCCGGCCAACCTGCTCGGCATGAGAACCGGAACCGATGTCCAGATTGATGTCGGGG
>JBAXJV010000076.1:0-10727 GCA_037137675.1 bacterium
CCCTGATGCAGAGCGAGGGCGCAGAAGGCGCAGCCGCCGTAACATCCGCGGTGGGTGGTAATCGAGTCGCGGATCATCTCGAAGGCTGGAATACGCGCGCCGCCGTAGCTTGGATGCGGGCGGCGGGTGAAAGGCAGCGCGTAGACGGCATCCATCCCGGACTGCGTAAGGGGTAGTGAAGGGGGGTGAACTATGAGGCAGCGTGTGCCGTGTAACTGGGTGAGCGTGCACGGAGAAGCTGCCGCTGCATTGCGATGTATGATGGCGGTCATTTCGGCGAAGGCCTGACGACCGGCGTCCGTGGGCGCGGCGACGGCATCGAAGTCGGGTAGTTTAATGGAGCGTGGGTCGCAAGCCGGCTCATCCGCGCTTTTGAATGGCAAGCGTTGCAGCGGCTCAGCGGTGGTTTTGTGCGCAGGCAGTATGGGTGGTGTGGCAGAGCGCAATTCGGCGGTCCCGGGAATATTTTTCAAGGGCTCACCGTGACGCAGGCGGGCCACAATTTCGGTGAGCGCGCTTTCAGCCATGCCGTAGACCAGCAGGTCGGCCTTGGCATCCATCAGGATCGAACGGTGGATTTTGTCGCTCCAATAGTCATAATATGGAAAGCGTCGCAGCGAGGCTTCCAGGCCGCCGAGAATCACCGGAACGCCGCGGGCAATTTGGCGGGCGCGGGCGGTATAGGTAATCGAGGCATTCGGAGGGCGGCGTTCGGCTAGCTCCGGAGGCAGATACGGGTCGTCACGCCGGCGTTTTCGCATCACGGTCAGTCTGGCGAGCTGGCTGTCGAGATTGCCTGCAGTAATACCCCAGAAGAGGCGTGGAGCACCGAGCACGCGAAAAGCATCCGGGTCATTCAGGTCCGGGGCGGCAATTATACCAACCCGTAGTCCAAGTGCCTCCAGAAGGCGCCCGATCAGCCCGGCTCCGAAGGCAGGGTGATCAATATAGGCGTCGCCGGTGACTATAATTGCGTCACAGGCATCCCATTCGCGCGCCGCCATCTCTTCCCGGGAGATTGGTAGTGGTGGATGTAAATCGTTGGTCCGGCATCTGGCAGGCATGTGCTGCATGGTAACAGATGGCATGCAGATTAAGCTGCACAATATCACTGGCGTCCCACATGGCCGCCAAGCCTGCAGTCTGCGCTCCCTGACCGGGGACTGCGGGACGCCGCAATTATTAATGCTTGTTGCATTCAGTGTTACTGCATATTGTATGCTCAGGTTGTGAGAAAAAGTTGTCGTTCTAAGGCAGCAATGCGTTGTCTGGAAGGATGATTGCCTGGTGGATTAGAGCAATGTCACCGCCTGATAGCGGTGATTTAATTGATAAACTATGGAAGGTTGATTATGCCTGACGTTTTGTTTTCACCGTATTCACTGGGACGGATTCAACTCAAAAACCGCGTGGTCATGGCGCCTATGACCCGCTGCCGGGCGCCTGGTAATCTACCGGGCGATCTCGTAGTAAAGTATTATACACAACGTGCGGAGGCCGGCCTGATCGTTACGGAAGGCACCTCGCCTTCGCCGAATGGTCTGGGCTACGCGCGGATTCCCGGCTTGTTTTCCGCCGCTCAGGTTCAAGCTTGGCGTAAAGTAACGGATTCTGTTCATAAGTCCGGCGGGCACATCTTTGTGCAACTGATGCACTCGGGCCGCACTGCGCATCCGCTGAACCTGCCTGCGGGTGCGCGCATCTTTGCGCCATCTGCAATTGGCCTTTCGGACGCAATCTGGACCGACCAGCAACAAATGCAGCCGTATCCGGTGCCGACCCCGATGACCGCGTCCGACATCGAAGCGACCATGGATGAATTTACGCATTCCGCGACGCTTGCGATTGAGGCTGGTTTTGACGGCATTGAATTGCACGGCGCGAATGGTTACCTGATTGACCAGTTTCTCAACACGGCGACGAATAAGCGCACGGACGAATGGGGCGGCAGTATTTCGAGCCGCATTCGCTTCGCCATCGAAACCGCGAAGCGGTGCTGCGCGCGCATCGGCGCCGATCGCGTTGGTATCCGCCTTTCTCCGTTTGGCGCATTCAACGAGATGCGGGAAGATCCACAGATGGAGGACACGTTCGAAAGCCTCGCCGGTGAGCTTGCGAAGCCCGGCATGCTTTATATTCATATTGTGGATCACAGTTCGATGGGGGCACCTGCGGTACCGCAAAGCGTGAAAGAAAAAATCCGCCGTGCGTTCCACGGAACGGTGATCTTGTCCGGCGGCTACGACCGCGCCTGCGCGGAAGCCGATCTTGTTGCGAAACGCGGCGATCTAATTGCTTTTGGCCGCCCGTTTCTTTCGAATCCAAGGTTGGTTTCAAAATTTAAACTTGCGAAGCCGTTGATTATGCCCGATCTCAGCCTGAACTACACGGCGGGGCCCGAGGGTTACACCGACTATCCTGAGGAAGTCTAACCACTCCTTGTGCGCGAACGGGCGCGGCTGATGCATCCTGACTGCTCATGAGTGAAAAGCGCCCTGTCAGCGTGCCATACTTCAACCCCGCGCGGTGTGAGATTGACGTGGAGCGCGGATTTTGGGACCTTTCGCAGTCCAGTACATTCAGTGAAAGGGTAAACTTATGAGTTCAACACAGCATTCAGCAGCGCAGGTGCGTCAGTCGTTCTTTGACTTTTTCCAGTCCAAAGGCCATGCAATTGTGCCCAGCTCGCCGGTCGTGCTGCCATCTGATCCAACCTTGCTTTTCGTCAATGCCGGAATGAATCAGTTCAAGGATATCTTTCTCGGCGCCCGGCAGAGCGCCTGGAAGCGCGTCGCTGATACGCAGAAGTGCATCCGCGTCAGCGGCAAGCACAACGATCTGGAAGAGGTCGGGCGTGACACCTATCACCACACTTTTTTCGAGATGCTCGGCAACTGGTCGTTCGGCGACTACTATAAACGCGAATCTCTGGGCTGGGGCTGGGAGCTGCTGACCAAGGTCTGGGGACTGCCCAAAAACCGCCTGTGGGCCACGGTCTACCGTAAGGATGACGAAGCCATGGCAATCTGGCGCGAAGTGACCGATATTGATCCGACCCACATCCTGCGCTTCGACGAGAAGGATAATTTCTGGGAGATGGGTGAGACCGGCCCCTGCGGTCCCTGCTCGGAAATTCACTTCGACCGCACGCCCGGCGGCTGTACGCCGGAGCAGGTCAATGCCGGCACTCCTGATGTGATCGAACTCTGGAACCATGTATTCATACAATATAACCGGCGCAGCGACGGTTCGCTGGAGGAGCTGCCCTCGAAGCATGTGGATACCGGGATGGGGCTTGAACGAGTTGTATCAGTGCTGCAGGGGCATCCATCGAATTACGATAGCGACCTTTTCATGCCGCTGATCCACGCCGTGGAACGGGCCAGCGGGCGCCGCTATACAGGCGGCGAGGAGGCAGTGGCCATGCGCGTAATTGCCGACCATCTGCGCACGCTGGCTTTCGCGATTTCCGACGGCGTCCTGCCGTCGAACGAAGGCCGCGGCTACGTTTTGCGCAGGCTGCTGCGCCGCGCTGTGCGCTACGGGCGCAAGCTCGGTTTGGCGCGCCCGTTCATGGCGGAACTTTTCCCCGTGCTGGAGGAGTGTATGGCGCCGGTCTTTCCTGAGCTTGCGCTGCATCGCAAGGATATCCTGCAAGCGCTGAATGCCGAGGAGACAAACTTTGCAGGTACGCTTGACCGCGGTATTGAACTATTTGATGAAGCCGCCGTGCGGGCGCAAGCTGCAGGCGGGGTTTTTGCAGGGGCCGACGCTTTTAAGCTCTATGACACCTACGGCTTTCCTCTGGATCTGACCGAGTTGATGGCCAAAGAACGCGGGCTCGCGGTGGACAGCGCAACATTCCAGATCCGCATGCAAGAGCAGCGTACCCGCGCCCGTCAGGCGCGGCACTCGGCTACATCCGGAAAGGAATCGGACGTAATTGCCGATTTAGTGTCCGGGAATCTGCGCTCGGCTTTCATTGGCTATGACGGGCTTGAGGCGGTTTCCGAAACGCGCGCCGTGCTTGGTGGAAGCGGCGGCGTGAATGGTTCTGTCGAATCACTGGAAGAGGGTCAGACGGGCGCCATCGTGCTGGCGGCAACGCCGTTTTATCCGGAGAAGGGCGGCCAGCTGGGCGATTATGGAATATTGCGCGCGCCCCTCGGAGAATTCGTCGTTGAAGATACCCGCCAACCGGCGGAAGGATTGATTCTGCACCTTGGCCGCATGACCCGCGGACGCATTCTGGCGGGTGACACTGTGACTGCGGTGGTGGACGCCGACCGGCGCGGACGCACCACACGCCACCATACAGCGACACACTTGTTGCAATGGGCGTTGCGTGAGGAAGTCAGCGCTTCGATTCATCAAGCCGGTTCAATGGTCAACGCCGAACGGCTGCGCTTTGATTTCAGTTATATGGAAGCACTGACGCCTGAGCAAATCGCTGCCGTCGAGAGGCGGGTCAACGAAGCGGTCATTGCCAACCATCCGCTAAGAGTGTACGAGATGGCTTTTCAGGATCTGCCGGGCTCAGGCATCACGGCGCTGTTCGACGAAAAGTACGGCGACCGTGTGCGCGTGATTGATATCTCCGGCTTCAGCCGAGAACTATGCGGTGGAACGCATGTCAAGGCGACTGGTGAAATCGGCCTGTTTCGCATTCTCAGCGAAAGCTCCATTGCCGGGGGCGTGCGGCGCATTGAGGCCGTCTGCGGCCTGCCAGCTTACGAGGCGATGGTTGTTGAACGGCAAATTCTGCGCGATCTGGCAGCGCGTTTCAGCGTCGCGGCAGCGGAAATACCAGCGCGGGTGCAAGTTCTCTCCGAACAAACACGCATGCTGGAAAAGGAGCTCCGCCAGCACGAGACTGCATCGGCTTTGGGTCGGGCTGACGCTCTGGTTGCGGCAGTCTGTAAAGTCAAGGAGGCGAATGTCATCGCGGCGGATGTTGGTGAGCAGTCCGCTGACTCGCTCAAGGCGCTGGCGGAAGCATTGTTGACGCGTCTGACTGCGGGCGTGGTTGTACTTGGCGCAATCACCGACGGCAAGCTGCAGTTTTTAGCGGCGGTGAGTGAAGACGGAATGAAGCTGGGTCTGCACGCCGGCAAAATCATCAAGGACGTCGCCAGGATTGCGGGCGGCGGCGGCGGCGGTCAGCCGCAGATGGCCCGCGCTGGCGGTAAGGATGTCGCAAAACTAGGCGAAGCGGTGGCGGCAGTTGTTGAAATTGTGGAACGCATGCTCAGCACCCGGACGGGGTGAGCGTTATTTGCCTGGAATGGATTCGGAATAGCGTGGCTTGACGAAAACAAACTTGCTGTAGCCGGACATCGTTAAGGCTGCGGAGAGCTTTTTTAACATCGGCACGGGTGTTTCCTTGGGGATTTGCACGCGGATTTCGCTGTCGGCCCTGGCGCCGGCGGATTTAAGGCGTTTGGCGAGCTGTGCCATCGGGTAGGTTTTTCCGGCAATCGTGAACTCCTGATCGTTACTCACAGAGATCAGTTGCACCGTGCCCTCAATTTTCTTTGCTTCAACGTTAGCCGCGAAAATGAACGCGGGCGCCGCCGCGAAGGCCAGCGTGATGAACAAAACAACAGAGCAAAAATAATTCCGGTTCATGGTGGTCATTTCCAGCGTTTGAGTGCGAGCTGGTGGGCGGCAGTATAGTGACGTCCAAGATTACTCCAGTCAAAATGTTCGGCACAACTTTCCGCATGGTTGCGCAGGGCGATACGTTCGCGGCGATCCAATGCGAGGAAATCGAAAAGGCGGTCGGAGAGCTGGTTGATGGCGGCGTCGTGAGCGGTGTAGCGGCGGCGGATGACGTAGAGCCCGTTCTGTTCGTGATCCGGCATGTTGCGCAACAGATAGGTTCCGAAGCCTGAGAGGTCGCTGGTCACGGATGGCAGACCAAGTGCAGTACATTCCAGTGGAGCGTACCCCCAGGGTTCGTAGGCACTCGGAAAAATGCCGATGTGGCATCCGCGCACAAACTGGTCGTAGTCGAGGGCAAAAAGCGGGTCGCTGGCGGAAACGAATTCGGGATGGTAGACAACCTTGACAGGATCGTCGGGCGCATTAAAAAGACGGGCGCTCCGCAACTGGTTCAGAATTTCATCATGACCCTCGTCCACCAGGTCGTGCGTGACGATCGTCGGCAGTTTATTCGAGTGCCAGGCATGGATCATGCGACGCAGGCGCAGTTTCCAGTAGTCGTCCACCAGATCGTCGTAATGCGGTGTTTGTCCCATCGCGGTGGCCGCGAATAAGCGGTCGCCTAACTGTTTCTTGATGGCCTCACAGTTGTCGCGCATTTCGCCCATCAGTGCACGCCGGTGCAGCGCTTCTGTGTTTAACGAGCGGATGGGGCGTTTTGTGACGATAAAAAAGACGACCGTGCGGTTGGTGCGCGCCTGTTTCATGCGCCAGTTCAGACGCGCCATGGCCTCGATGGTCATGTCAAAGCCTTTATTGCGGTATTCGTAGCGGCCGGATATGAAGCAGTAGATCGTGCGATCAAGGTCAAATGAATAGCTTGGAAAAAAGTGAGCGATAACGAACTGGTTGATCGCCTCCTTGTACTCCCGGTGCAAATTCTGGAATTCATGCAAGGCCACGAAGCGCTCGATGTTCAATCCATTGGGAAGCAGGATGTCCGGCACCCGTCCGAGCAGATGCTCGCATTCGTATGCGGTAATGTCGCTCACGGTGCTGAAGACATGTGCGCCGTGCGCGGCAGCGCGTTCAAAGGAGACCTGCGTTTCGATGTTGAAACGGCGGGCGTTGGTGAGCCAATCCACGAACGGAACGTGGTCGTAAAACCACGGGTCATGCATTGCAAGGTAACGCCCCAGCAGGGTGGCATGCGTGGTGAAGACGATAGACACGGGTAGATGATCACGGCGCAATTCTGAGATGCAGGTGCCAGCCATCCATTCGTGGAAATGTCCGATTACGGTGATGCCGGGAGCCAGATTGGCGCAGACCGCGCGGAAGATCTGCTCGACTCCGAAGCCAAAAGCCTGCACCAGGTTGAGGAGTTCATCAGCCGCCACGGTGGCGATGTGGTGGTGATCCCAGAGGCGGTACTGGATCTCGTTTAAACGGTTTAAGAGGGTTTTGGGATCTATCAGCAGGCAGCGCGGACGTCCGGTTATCAGCCAGCGTCCGTGGTGAACCTCGATGCCCTGTTTGCGTAGCTGCTTAACGATGCTGGCAAAAGGTCCGGCGGGTTCGCACTCCTCAAATTCCGATGGAGTGGTGGCGGGATTGTACGGTCCTATCAGGCAATAGCGTTCACCCCAGTTTTGGACGGCAAATGGCGTTTTTGAGCGGAGAACTGTGTAAATTCCGCCTACCTGTTGACAGGTTTCCCACGCCACTTCGAAGAGCATTGGTTCTGTGAATTGCCCGCCAGACAAAGCTTTTTTCGGATGGTCGCTCACGGTATCGCTCGATTCAAATCAGTCAGGTTGGATGAAACGGAACCAGCAGGTCTAGCCAGTCCATGTGTCGCACGAGATTCACATCCAGAGAATGCCCGGCTTTATAAGACCAGACCTCGCCTGCAAACCGTCCGCTGTCAATCAGCGCGATTGCAGCCAGAAGGTCGAGAATCGTGCGGTGCCAGACGGCTTCCAGGGCTTTGCCGTTGTGAGCCATGCGAGGCTCGTTGACATAGCCCCGGCGCCCTGCAATCAGAATGTTTTTGTTTGTGTAGCCCATGTTGCGGGTATCGGCAAACAAACTTCCGACGGTGCGCGCCAGGATCATTTGCGTGCGGGTGCAGTTCGTCCGGGCGGGCGCCCCGTAGCGGGCGGTTTCCGGTGTGAGCCGGACGCGCAGCCGTTGCTGGCGGATGGCCGTCTTAAAATCTATCGCTACATCGAGATCAAGCGTTGCCCGCGCAGTGCTGCAGGGACGCACGATTAGAAAACTGCCGCAGGGGCCGACAATGCAGACGGGATGGCGCACCGTAACGTAACTGGCCGGTTGATCGAGTATGCGCAAGCCCGCCCGGTCGAAGGCTTCCACCAGATCAAGACTGCCACGTTCAAAAAGCGGCGGGTCGCCTGAATTCATGCGAATCATCAGGTTGTCGATAGAGAGCCCGCGCTTAAGCGCAATGATGTGCTCTACCATGCGCATGTAGTTGTGCGGCGAGCCGCTGCAAAGTACGATGTTGCGCCGGGTGGTCCAGACGTTGGCTGCTGTGACGCGGATTGGCAGGGCGTTGGGAAGGTCGGTGCGGTCGAACCACCATCCGTCCTTTGTAGTCGGTTCAAAGTGCAGTGTACGTTGGGCGCGCCGGAAATAGGTTCCCGGCCCGGTGACGCTGACTGCGGTGCCAATGGTCGTGCGCCGGTAGGTCTCTGAGGATTGATCGGGCATCCATTCCCAATCCACAGGCTGATTCCGGAACCGCTCCAGGGCGGGTTCCAATTGCGTGGCATTACCTTGTAACACACGTCCGTAAATAGGATGGTCCATAATGTATGTAACGCCGGGACAGGAGGCCCATTCGTCACACGCCTATTAAGGCGAAATAAGTAGTCTTCGTCAAGCAGCGATAGAACCTTGATAAGTGCGGACTTGGAATGGGGTCGCCGGCTTGGTAGTCTGAGAGAAGTTGCGCGGGGATTTTGGAAGCGGGAGGCGATTGAATGCGGTACGCGATCGTTTCGGATGTGCATGCCAATTGGCAGGCGTGGAATGCGGTGCTGCTCGACGTTCGCAGCCAGCGGGTGGACCGCATTCTATGCCTGGGCGATTGCATTGGCTACGGTCCCGACCCGGCGCGCGTGCTCGAGTCCATTCATGAAAATGTAGACGGTATCGTATTGGGAAATCACGACGCGGCGCTGGTTGGAAAATTGGACTCCACTTGTTTTAATGATCAGGCGCGGGCGAATTTGGCGTGGACTCGGCAGCGTTTGAACAGCGCTGCGTTAAGTTTTCTGGCTGACCGTCCGCTGGTATTGGATGGCGGAATATTTCGATGCGCACATGCGGACTTTGCCACGCCTGGCGAATATCCTTACCTCGAGCGTGCGAATGATGCGTCGGCCTCGTGGGCGGCGGTACCGGTCCCCCTGCTTTTCGTCGGCCACACCCACATTCCAGCGCTCTTTGTACTGGGGGCCAGCGGGATGCCGCGAACAGCGCCCGCCCGGGATTTTGTGGTCGAGCCCAGCCGCCGCTTTGTGGTGAACGTGGGCTCCGTGGGCGATCCGCGTGACGGCGATGTGCGGGCTAGTTATTGTTTATATGACGAAGCCGGTCCGGCGGTCTATTGGCGCCGTGTCCCTTTTGATCTGGATGCCTGCCGGGCGGCGATTCTTGAACAGGGGCTCGATCCGGCAGCGCGGTCGTTTCTGGCGCTTGACCCGCGCGCTGGTGTGCCGCCGCTGCGGGCGCAGATTAGTTTTGCGCCGCCGTCTGCGGGCAGTGGTGTGCGCAATGCGGTGGCTGTTCAGGATCTGCGTACATTACGGCGGCGCGCTGTGCGCTGGCGGCAGGCGTTCTGGTGGTTTGCGGTTGTCGTCCTGCTCAGCGCTGCGGCGGGCGGGGTGGCCGCCTGGCGTTATATTCATCGCGGATTGGCGCTGGCTGCTGCCTCAATACCCGTTATTCAAGCGGAAGCCATGCCTCCGGGTCAAAACCTGCTGGCACCGCTGCCGGTGGCACAGCGGCCAACGGATGGCTGGGCGCTCATGCTGGACAACCGGCGCGGACAGCGATTTCAAAGGAGTACGGATGGAGGGATTAAGGTGTATTCCGAAGACGTATGGGCGGCCTGGGCGCTGCGCGCAACTCCGGTGGAGGTGACAGCAGGTCTGAAAATGTGCATTGAGGCACTTGTGCGCGCTTCTCCTGAGTCCGCCGGTGACAGTGTGACTTTGAGCGTGACGCTTACCCGTGCCACACCCGCAGGCGGCATAGTACGTGTTGAGTCGTTCGCAGTGGCTCATCCGGAATTGCGGCGCAAGGAGAGCTGGCGGAAAGCGCAGAAAACTTTCGAAACGCCAAGTGGAACAAAAACAGTTGAACTGAGTGTGCAAGGTCAGGGCTGTGGTACAGTCGAATTGCGCGAGTTGCGCCTTTTCCGCCGATAAAACAGATAATAAAACAGATAATCCTTGCTTCTGGCGGAAGTTCCCAGTTATAGTTTCCAACCGCGCGCGCGAGGCATCGGGCGGGCAGGCTGGTGTTGTAACGCCACCTGAATTTTGAGAAGCCTGTCGAATGGGCCGTTAGCTCAGTTGGTAGAGCACGAGACTTTTAATCTTGGGGTCGCGGGTCCGAGTCCCGCACGGCCTACCATTCGAATACAGCGATTCTTGAATAAGGCCAATCAAGCGTATTTGCGGTGAGGCGGGTCCCAGGCCGGGCGGCATCGACCACTTGCGATCCTGCGGAATGATGTCTTCGAGCGCGCGCCGCCGCCAAGGAAGACAACCACCGACGCTCACAGCCGTCCACTTCGTGCCTGCGCGGCTTGCGCCGCGTGCTCTCTTCGTCTGGTCCGCGTGCTGTCCGCCCGCAATAGTAAATCCGGATTTTAGATCATACTCCCATGTGTTATATAAACGTTTGTGATGCATATGAACGGGCGGATTACAGTTGACCGGAAAATCTGCGGCGGGATGATCAGCACATTAGTTCGGGATACCTTTGATGACTTCGCCAGACTCTGAGTCGGGACGCAAGGCTGTACA
>JBAXJV010000077.1:0-10712 GCA_037137675.1 bacterium
GCATAAAACTTGGAATGTTCCAAAATAATCAATCAAGTCGTGCAAAATTCAGGTACTAATCTGCTTGGAACTGGCTACCGGGGAACCGCATCGTCAAACAGACTGATCATAGCCAACAGCGCCACGGTGATCGGAAGGAATGCGTCTGTATACGGGATGGATCAATTGCTGATCACGGATCCCGGCACCGTGTGGACGAACAGCGGTCTCATTGCGATCGGCGACACCGAAGGCTCCGCCCAGGGTGGACAGCGAGGATTGCTCACCATCACCAATGGCGCCAGAGTCTACAGCCTTTCCGGCGGCGTGGGCAGTACGGCGAACAATGGCGCGAATTTGCTGAACTCGAACGCGGTGGTTGTCACGGGCAGTGGCTCACAGTGGTTTATCACCAGCAACTTGAACATCGGGATTAGTGGTAGCTTCAACCAGCCGGGCAACACGCTCACCATAACTCAGGATGGCGCTGTGGACCCTGTCGGAACGTTAACGGTCGTTACCAACAACTACCTGAATCTCCTGGGCGGCACACTCGGGGTGGCGAACACGACGTACACGAACCTCACCGGGACGCCGTTCCCCGTGGGTGACGGCGCGCCGGCGGCGATGCTGAAGGTCCTGGGCGGGACGCTGGCGTTCAATACGGGGCTGACGATCAGCACCAATGCGACGCTGGCCGGATCAGGTGTGATTCAATCTGCGACAAAGGTGTTTGGAAATCTGACCCCGGGGGTGAATGGGATCGGATCCATAACCAACAACGGCGCTTTTTCGCTTACCAACAATGTTGTCTCGGTTTTTGATATCGCCACCAATTTCGCCGGACCGGGGGCAGTCTGGGACACACTGGTGGTGACCAACGGCACGTTGAATCTTGGTGGTACGCTCAAGCCTGTGGCGCTGGGGGGCTACATGCCGGCCACAAACCTGAGTTTTATGGTCATGACCAGTTCGGTGCCTTTGAGTGGGGCGTTCAATAATATAGCTGACGGAACACGGGTGGATGTGTTGACAAACGTCGCATCTCCCAAGGCCGTTGGTTCGATTCGTGTCCGTATCAATCCCCAATCCGTGGTGCTGGAGAATTTTAATCTGTTTGTTATGAAGGGAACGGTTTTTTTCATTCGATAAAAAATGCATTTTGAGCGCGGTCCCGCAAACGCGGGGCCGCCAATTTGCTCAGGCGCGGTATAACGCGCCGTTTTGTTTTTCGAGGAGTGTGGTTATGAAGGTGCTGGTTGGTCTATTCGATCATATGGTGATACAGCGCAACACAAAGAACGTTAGCGAAGCTTTCTTCTCCGGGATGTCGGATCTTTCTGGAAATCTATTCGCGACGGTTTATAAAGGGAGGCAGGTCCTGCGCGGGTTTGAGCAATACAAGGCCGGTCAGGCTGGTGAAGGCATTTTCTCCGGAACGCTGAAGGGCGTGCCCGCAGGCGGTCCCTATCGGGTGGACCTCACCCTCGGCGACGCGCGGTGTGTGATTCGCGATATTCTGGTGGGTGATGTGTGGTTGCTGGCAGGACAGTCTAATATGGGCGGAGCCGGCTTAAGCACTACCGCAGCTGAAATGAAGCCGGATCGACTGGTTCGTGCTTTCTACATGGATGATTCCTGGCGCGTGGCTCAGGATCCGATTCACCAGATGTGGGACTGCGTGGATGAGGTTCATGTCTTTCTTAACGGGGGCGCGCGTCCCGGTAAGCCTGAGATTCCAAAAAACGGAATTGGGCCCGGGCCCATGTTCGGCCGGGACATGAAGCGTCGCTCCGGTGTGCCGCAAGGGCTGATTGCATGCGCCCATGGGGGAACGGGCATGGTAACGTGGGATCCTGCCAGCCGAGATGAGGGCGGGCGAAGTCTGTATGGCGCCATGTTGCGACGGTTTGTCAAGAATGGGTCGAAGGTGGCGGGGTTGGTCTGGTATCAGGGATGCAATGAAACCAACCAGTGGGATACGCTCAATTACACTTTGCGCATGCAACGGTTTGCTGCGGCTGTCCGGCGGGATTTGGGGGATGCAGATCTTCCTGTGGTCATGGTTCAGGTGGCGCGTGTTGTCGGGTTTAGTCCAGAGTCTGTACCGCATTGGAATGGTGTTCGCGAGCAACAGCGTTTACTACCCCGCACCATACCGAACCTGACCGTTGTGCCGGCGATTGATCTCCCGCTGGATGATCTCATTCACCTCAGCGGTGCGGGGCAACTCCGGTTGGGCCGACGTTTGGCAGAGGCCGCGCATGTTTTGCGTAAGGGGGGGAAGGCCGGGCTTCCGCCGATTGAACTGGCTTCTATTACTCCGGCGACCATTGGCAATGCCGGGGCGCTGGTTGTGGAATATAAGAATGTGGTTGGGGGCTTGCGTGCGGCCGGCCGGCCGCTGGGCTTCTGGTATGAAGCTGCCGATGGGTTGGCAAAAGTATTTGATGTGGCGCTGGACGGAAACCGGGCGATTGTCCGGACGACCCTGTCTGAGAGTCAGCTTAATGCAGGCGCGTTATACTACGGTTTCGGACTGGACCCTGTTTGTAATATCACGGATGAAGCGGACCGGTCATTGCCAGCCTTCGGACCGTTCGATATCGGGGCGACTAGCGCTTTTATGCCGTTCATTTCAACTTTGCGGGTGAGTAAATTTATGCCCTGGACAAGTGATTTCAAGTCGCTTCAAATTCCGTGCATGACGGCCGTGCAACTAAAACGCCGGGAATTTCCCGAGGTTTTCTGCAATCTTCATGCGGAAATTGAAAAGCAGGGGACTGAGGAGGCGACGGTCTATTTCGCGTGTAAGTTCCGGTGTCCCGAGGCAATGCATTTGAGGCTCCATCTGGGTTATGATGGGCCCGTCAAGGCCTGGGCTGACGGCCTGGCCGTCGCCTGTGACCCGACCGGGATAAATCCCGCTGTTCCCTCGAAGCAGAAGATCTCACTGGCCACACGGAAAGGCCTTCATGAGGTGGTCGTCGCGCTGGGTACCAGAAAGGGGGCGACCTGGGGCCTTTACATGCAGCTGGAGCGACCCGGCCTTACCCGGAAGGCCTTGGATACGGGATCTTATTTGATGCCAGAAGTTGTTGGCTGAAACTTTCGCATAGCATAAAACGGTGTTTCATTAACATTATTGAGGAGCTGGCTGATGAGTATTAAACTGCCGACGCGTCAGATTCATTTGGATTTTCATACCGGTCCAGACATCCCGGATGTAGGTGCCTCATTTGACGCCGGGGTGTTCGGGGATATGCTGGAAGAGGCCCGGGTCAATTCCATCACACTGTTTGCCAAATGTCATCACGGGATGCTGTACCATGCCACCAAGCATCCTGCCCGGCATCCTTCGCTGCCCAAGGGCCTTGACCTGTTGGGCGAGCAACTGGAAGTTTGTCGGAAACGAGGAATCCGGGCGCCGATCTATTTGAGTGTTCAGTGTGATGACTATATCGCACAAACGGAGCCGGGTTGGCGTGAGGTGAACGAGAAGGGTCAATGGATGGGCGCTCCCTTTGACGCCACCTGGCATATTGTCGATATGTCCAGTCCGTATCAGGATTATCTGGCAGACCAGATTGCCTGTGTGATGCGAAACTATGCGCCGGTGGATGAAATCTTTCTTGATATGTGCTGGGATCAGGTGAGTTGTTCCCCCTATGCGATTGCCGGAATGCAGAAACAGAACCTGAACCCCGAAAATCCAGACGACCGGACTTGCTATGCCCGTAAAGTCAGTCACGACTACATGGCGCGGTATAACCGGTTGGTGAAAGACCTCGGGCGTGGACATGTTACTCCGATCTGGTTCAACTCACGCGCGAAGGTTCAGCTGCCGGTTGATAGGAAATTCATACGGCATATTGAAATTGAAGCCCTGCCTACCAACCTGTTGTGGGGCTACTCCTATTTCCCGATCAATGTCCGGTATGCGCGTACTTTTGGATTGCCGTATCTGGGGATGACGGGGCGCTTCCACAAGGACTGGGCCGATTTTGGCGGACTCAAGCCGAAGGCCGCGCTCCTCTACGAATGTGCCCAGATGCTGGCCCATGGTGCGTCATGCAGCATCGGCGACCAGATGCATCCGCGCGGTACGTTGGATCGCGCCGCCTACCGGTTGATTGGTGAGGTCTACCGCTATGTCGAGGCCTGCGAGCCCTGGTGCCAGAACACCGTCCCTTTAACTGACATTGCTGTCTTGCGCAATCTGAATGCCGGTTATGCGATCACTTACGGTGAGGTGCTGGATGGAACCCTGAAGGTGCTGCAACAGCTCCGTCAGCAGTTTGACTATTTATCGTCCGATGATTCATTCGATCCGGCCGGGTATAAACTCTTAATCGTTTCAGCGGACATCATCCTGACTGATGTCATGATCAACACGATCCGCAAGTACCTTCTCAAGGGCGGTTCGGTTCTGATCGAGGCCCCTGCAGCGCTCCGGGACGGCAAGCCGCTGTTTCCCGAAGGCGGACTTATGGCGCACGGGGACTCACCCTATACGGTAACGTACCTGCGATTCAACAAGGACTTCAGTCCAGCTTCCACGGACACGGATCATGTAATGTACGAGCGGAGTGTCCGGCTGACAGCAAGCCGGGATGCGCAGGCGCTCGGTCGTGTGGTGGAACCATATTTCGAGCGGGCCTGGAACCATTTCAGTTCACATCATCAGACGCCTGCCGACCGTCCGTCCAAGTTTGCTGTGGCTGTTCAAAAAGGGCGGATGATTACGCTCGCCTATCCCTGTTTCAAGACCTACGCCAGTCACGCAAATCTTCCTTCCCGGCAGCTTGTGGGAGCCTGTCTGGATCGGCTGCTGCCCTTACCGCTGACAAAATTTACCGGGCCCAGCCATGTTGAGGTGACGGTGAACCGGCAGAGCAGACGCACCATCGTGCACGTTCTCAGCTTCTGTCCGCAACGGCGTACGCCTGTCAATGACATCTGCGAGGATGCCTGGCCGCTGGTTGAGGCCAAGCTTGCGGTCAGGTTGTCGAAAAAACCCGAACGGGTGACACTTGAACCGTCGGGAGAAGAACTGCCGTTTATCTGGGTGGCGCCCTATGCGCAGATGATCCTCAATTCTACGCGTGGACATGACATGATTTGCCTGGAGAGTTAACCTGATGAGCGATCTACACCCGGTCTTTGCTAGTCCATTTTCCGCCTCGGTTACGATTTTAACTGAGGAGAAAGAAATAGAGATTGGCCCAGGTCCTGAACTTACGTGGAATTCTGACGGGCAATCCCTTCACGCCATCTTTCACAATCGGCGCAAGCAACCGGTCCGACTGCGGCGTTTTATGCTGGCAAAGACGGGGCTGGCTGTGGATTTGCGCAAATGGCATCTTGGCACGCTCAATAACTGGGATCGGCCACATCAACTTCCTCAGACCGTATCAGACTCCCTTACCATTTACCGGGATCATGGCAGGCAGGGGGTGATCCTGGGCGCCGTAGGCACGGAAGCAGATGTGGAGTTTAACATTGCCGCGGATCTCACGCTGACAGTCACCAGCGAAATGACGGATGTGATTGTTCTGCCAGGAGAGTCGCGTAACTCCGAGAAGGTGGTGATCATTGCCGCGTCGTATCATGAGGCGGTGAAAGCGTTGCTGGCGGAAATTGCCGTGACCCACGGATCGCGTACGGAAAGCGGGGCCCTGTTTGGATGGTGCAGCTGGTATCACAAAGCCATGGCTGTGACGGCGCGCGATGTGACCAACTTTGCCGAAGTCGCCCGGAAACTTCCCGTTCAGGTCATTCAAGTGGACGATGGCTATCAGCTTACACGTGGCGACTGGCGGCCCAATGCGAAGTTCCCCGGCGGTTGGGCGCCCGTCCTGAAGCAAATTCATGCCGCCGGGGCTCAAGCCGGGGTCTGGCTGGCTCCTGTGCTTGTGGATGAATCGCTGGGTTTTGACAAAAAACACCCCGACTGGTTTCAGCGCGATGCCACCGGCAAATCTTTTGGTTGCCTCGATCCGTCGCACCCCGGTGCGCAGCGCTTTATCCGCGATATCATCCGGCGGCACCTCCGGTTGGGGTTCAAGTATTTCAAGATTGATTTTACCTTTATCAATGGTGGGGCCCGATTCCATGACCCGACTAAAACCCGCTATCAGGTGTTTCGCGATCTTTACAAACTCTATCGCGAGGAATCGGGAGATGCCTACCTGCTGGCCTGCCTGGTGTCATTCAAGCGCGCGGTGGTGGGGCTGGCCGATGCCGTCCGCATCGGTGTGGACTCGATGGCGATTTGGAAGGAGTCGCATGGCATTTGTATTTCGCGTTGCATTCCGGCCATTGGCGCCACGGCTGAAACCAACAATGTTCTCTTTGCCAACGATCCCGATGTGACCTACACGTGGCCCCATCAGCTCACGACGGCGGAGTGGCAGACCTGGCACAGTTTTGTCGGGTTGCTGGGCGGTACGGCCATGATTTCCGAGCCGCTGCACGTAAAGGAGCAGAAACTCGGCAGCGTGGATTGCCGGATAAGGGGCTCGGCCTTGTGTTTGCACGCGACTGTCAACGATCTTGCCATCCGTATTGACGAGAAAATGCCATGGGAGGCATCCTGTGTTGAGGTGTTTGGTTGTGCGGACGGGAGTTGCGATTTTGGGCAGTTCTTTATTCTGCCTGACGGGAGGGCCCTGCGCGCGGAGGCTGGTGCGATTGTCGCCGATGCACAGATCGATTGCCGTATCCGGCGCCGTCGCGGGGGGTACCTGCTTGAAGCCACCATCCCGCTATCGTCATTGAAGGTTGCCCCGGCGGCGAAATCGCTCCGCCTTGAAGTGCGCGTCTTTACGAAGGTGAATCCAGACTATGGCCTTGCGTCGGCGACATTGTTCGGGAGCAACATGCCCTATCAGACGACGGCCCGGTATGGTTTGGTTAAACGAGGCAAGCCGGTCAGTGGTCAGTTGAGAGTGGGGAGCATCGCCGCTACCGCGCGGGCCTTTGAAATCCTCAATCCCCCGACTCCCTGCGGTGCCAAATCCTATCATGCAGGAACAGACCGGTGGCATCAGCAATTCGGTTATGTCGCCGGCACTCAGGCGAATATCCTGCTTTGGAATCCTGATGATGTGCCGGCGGATTTGAAGCTTGATCTGCCGGATTTTGCAAAGACTTTTCACGTCTGGTCCTTCTGGGACGAGCAATATCTGGGCATTGGTAAACATGGGTTTGTGGTCAGGGCTGTTCCGCCACACGGTTGCGTGTTGCTACGGCTCACGCCAGTTAATGGGGAGCCAACCTTTATTGGTTCCAATTTGCATATTACGATGGGGACGGCGGAAGTTGCGGTGACGGAAGTTGCGAATGGGGTTTCCGCATGGGGCCTGACGGATGCCGGCGCGCGTGAAGGTGCGCTCTTTTTTGTTTCGCGGCATAAGCTTGCCATTGCCGGTGTGTACGGGTTGAAAGTTACCGCCTTGACACGCATGGGGAACGTGTGGCGGGTGGGCGTGAAGAACCGGCAACGGGGCCGATCTCAACGCCTCATGCTAAAGTCGGATAATCCCGGATACAGCTTGAAATCAATGTAATGGGTCGCCGTCGACCCTGAGTTGCGGAGCGAACGGGCGTTGCCGGACAACTTCTTTGACATCTATCCGGGGATTCCGGCAGTTTTGGACTGGCCAAAGCGTCCCGCGAGTGTGCCGCATCGGCAATCTGACTTGACTGGAGTGAACTTTATGGGAACACTCCGCAGCTCTGAATAATTTTTGTTTTTTAAATTTGAACCAAAGGAGCGTGAACAATGAGCGGATTTGATGGCTTGATGTGTGACATGGGAACGCTGGCGCGGTTGTCGTCGGCAAAATCACGGTCAATCAGCGCAGAAAACTTTTCTGGCGAAAAAGGCAAAGGCGGCATGGCCACCGAAGGGACGGGGGCCAGCTGTGCGCGTGACCTCGGACAGGGCTGGAAGATTTCTCCGTCGGTAAGTATTGCCCCGGGGACGACCTTTACGCTGGCGGATATCGGAGGTTCCGGCGCCATTCAGCACATCTGGATGGCGGGGGGGTGGCACCCGCGGTTCAATATCCTCCGTTTTTACTGGGATGACCAGGCGGAGCCTGGCGTGGTCTGTCCGCTGGGTGACTTTTTCTGTAACGCGATGGGACGGTATGTGGCTTTGAACTCGTTGGCGGTGTGCATCAATCCCGGCAACAACAGTTCGTTGAACTGTTACTGGCCGATGCCGTTTCGCAAACGTTGCCGGATCACAGTTGAAAACATCGGGCCTGAACCGATGTGCCTGTACTATCAGATTGATTACGCGCTTGGTGCGGTGCCGGAGGATGCGGCCTATTTCCATGCGCAGTTCCGCCGCGTCAATCCGCTCCCTTACAAGGATGTTTACACCATTCTCGATGGCGTCAAGGGACGCGGCCATTATGCCGGCACCTACATGTTCTGGGGTGTAAACAACAATGGCTGGTGGGGTGAAGGAGAAGTCAAATTTTTCATGGATGGCGACAAGGAATTCCCGACGATTTGCGGCACCGGCACCGAGGATTATTTCGGGGGTGCTTATAACTGGGATGTCGGGGGCAAGTACGTCGAGTTCTCGACGCCTTACGCCGGGATGTTCCAGGTATTGCGTCCTGACGGCACCTATCAATCCCAGCACCGGCATGGCATGTACCGCTGGCATATCCCGGATCCGGTCCGGTTCGAGAATGATTTGCGCGTGACGATTCAGGCGCTGGGTTGGCGCAGTGGTGGCCGATACCTGCCGATGCAGGATGATATCTCCAGCGTTGCCTATTGGTATCAGACACTTCCTTCGGCCACGTTCCCGAAGTTGCCCGAAAAAGATTACCTCGAAATCATCTAAATTAAAAAGAGAGCCTTGATTCCTGTGGAAAATGCAAAATTCTATACCTTTGAGCACCAGCCCGCCCCGGACAGTTGTTGGAGCCTGCACGCCGGGCCTGACGGACGGATCTATGCCGCCTCCTGCTGCGAATACGCCGGCGGCGGTGAAGCCAAACTGATCCGCTACAACGACTCCACTGACAGCCTCGATACGGTGTTGAATGTAGCCGAGGCGGCCGGTGAGCCCGGCAGCACCGGCCGGGCGTCTCAGTGCAAAATTCACTACAGTTTCGCACCGTCGGCGGCCGACGGTCTGCTCTACATGGCCACGCACTTGAGTGCCCCCGGCAAGGGGACGCGGCGCTACTCGCCGTGGAGCGACTGGAAGGATGACAAGCGGTCCTTCCCGCACTCGGTGCTGATCGCCTATGACACGAATACCGATCACGTGGCCTGGACGAGCCATTTCATTCCGCGCGAGGGCTGCCGCTGCCTGGCCCTGGATGCCGTGCGCCGCCGCCTCTATGCCGTCTCCTACCCGCGCGATCATTTCTGGATCTTCGATTTGGACACGCGCACCATTCGCGACCTCGGGCGCCTGGGCTCGGTGAACTCCCAGGTGGTCTTCACCGACCGCCGCGGACGGGCCTTCACTACCAACGGCGACGGCCAGCTCGTCCGCTACGACCCGGAAACCGACCGTCTGCTGGAGATCCCCGTCCGTGTGCCGCACGCCCCGTATCTTAACGGCTGGCACAGCGTCTTTTATGACGTGGTAGCCTCGCCGGAAGGCGACTGCGTGTACGGCGTTCCCTGGACGGTCGACCCGCACCTCTTCCGATACTGGCCGGAAGAAGGCGAGTTCGGCCGGATGGAAGACTTGGGGCCGGTGCACCAGCGGCGCGACCTGACCATGCCGGTGGCCTTCTACCTTGACCATTGCGGCGGGTTGGTCTTCGGAGCCGACGGCAAACTCTACTTCGCAATCAACCGCTGGCAGGCCGGCGCCGAACACTGCAAGGCCGAACATGATGCGAAGGGCATGATGGAAACCGTGGTTGTGCAGATGGATGTGCGCTCGGGCGAGAAGCGGGATTTCGTGCGGCTGCTGAAGCCGGGGTCTCACGGCAACTACGTCTCGCGGGCCGCCCGCGACCGCCACGGCAATCTCTTTTTCGGGCAGGTGAACCGGCCAATTCCCGTGGGGCTTTCCCGCGTGCCGATGCCGCCGTCAGGGCCGAAGTCACACTTGCCTCTGCGGACTTGGGGTTGAACAATCAGGGAGATTGATGATGAACTCTTATTCAACGAACCGAACCGGCGATTTTGTAACCGATGGCATCATGCTAGCGCTGCCCCTGTGCTTTCCGGGGCAGTCGTTGCCGCCGCCGGCCGATGAAACTTTGATCGGCGCCATGGCGGAGGATGCGGCCGCGATGGCAATCTATCTGGGGACGGGCGGCCGGGCGGCGCACGCCATGGTGGCGGCGACCCACGCCGACACCGGCGTTGTCCAGGATCTCGGCGTCATTCCCGGCGCCGACTGTGTTGACGCCGTCGGCGTGAGTGCTCAAGTGGTCTACTTCGTCGCCTCCGGTCCCCAGGGAAGCGCCCTCTGGAGCCACTGCCGGCTGGATCCCGCCGCCTTTTTCATTCAGGAGTGGGGGATGACCCGCGGCGAATTCTGCAAGGTCTGCGACCTGTTTGCAGATCGGCGGGTGGCGGGCGCCGTCTTCACCACCGATGGGCGTCTCTACGGCTGCAGCGAGGGCGACGGCCAGTTCTTCAAGCTGGACCTGTCGGCCGAGAACCCCAAGGTCGAGTTGGTTGGGCCGGTCCATCCGCCGCCGCCGGAGCTGCTGGATCAACCGCACCAACCGTTC
>JBAXJV010000078.1:0-10692 GCA_037137675.1 bacterium
TTTTGGATTGGACACGCTACGCTACGCCGCCGGACCGGGCATTACTGCGCGAACTTGACGATGGGCACGTCAATATTCTTTTCGTGGGCCGGGGAGTGCCCAACAAGCGCATTGACGATCTGCTGCAGGCGGTGGCGACGCTGCGGTACGGCATTGAACCGCAGGCGCGGCTGATTCACGTTGGTTCCTACGCTGGGACCGAGCGCTACCGGGTGGTGCTGGAGGCGCGTGCGCGCGAATTGGGCCTGCGCGACACCCTGTTCCTCGGCGCCATCCCGCAGGCGGGACTGAACGCCTGCTATCGCGCGGCACAGGTGTTTTTGTGCATGAGCGAGCACGAAGGAGTTTGTATTCCGCTGCTGGAAGCGATGCGGTTTGACCTGCCTGTGGCGGCGCGCGCCTGCGCGGCGGTGCCGGAGACGCTCGACGGCGCCGGCGTGCTGTTCGCGGAGCCCGACTATCCGGTGATTGCCGAGGTTCTGGCGCGGCTGGCGCGGCCCGGAGAATTGCGCGACGGCGTACTGGCGGCGCAACGGGCGCGGCTGGCGCGATATCAGGCGCTCGACCTTGGCGCGGAACTGCGCCGCCATCTGGCGCCGCTTTTGTGATCAATTACGGCGCCGGAAAAGAACAACGCCGATCAAAATCGAGGCGATCACCGGAACCCACGGAATCAGCCACGGCAGTAATGCGGCGTGTTTGGCCATGCTCTCGCCGATGATCGTGAACATGAAGAAAACAAATACCAGCATCAGGCTCAATCCAATGCCAATCGAGGACTCCCGACGGTGGGTCGTGGTACCCAGCGGGATGCCGAGCAGCACAAACGACAGGCAGGAGATGGCTAGCACCAGCCGCTTGTTGATCTCAACCAGAAAAACGCTGGACTGTTCCGCGACCTTGTCAGGCGTGACTTCAGGATAGACGGCGCGCGGATCGTCTGCAGCATTGACCAGTTCGACCATGGTCATGTCGCTGCGCCGCTTGGAGCGCTTGGAATCTTTCAGGAGCGTGCTGACGTCCACAGTCATGGGGTAGTGGTCGAAAAAACCAGGGCCTTGAATTTCGTCGGAAAGCGGGTCCACCCTTACATCGTAAAGATCAATCTTGAGCTGTGTTTTATCCGTTGAGGCGCCGACGATGCCGCGACGCGCGCGAATGTTGCGCACCTTGCCGTTGTCGCCATACTGGTAAATGATGACATCGGTGAACGCGTTGCGTTGTTTGGCGCCGAGGTAGAAGGTGTAGCCGGGGAAGTCACGGATAAAGCGGCCTTCCTCCAGCAGCTGCAGCGGGTTTTCCATGCCCAGCCGGCGTAAAGCGTTTCGCTGCGCCAGTTTGGCGTTCGGGTTCAGGTCGGCATTTAAGATTAAACAGACCATGGACATCAGGGTGGCGATCATCAGCGGCGGCCGGGCAATCTGCCACATGCTGATGCCGCAGGCCTTCATGGCGGTAATCTCGCCATTGGCCGAAAATTTGCCGAAGGTCAGTAGCGCGGCTGTCATCAAGCTGATTGGTATCGAAAAGCTGAATGCCTCCGGCATGCTGTAGGCGAAAATCTTGAAAATCAACGTTCCCGACCCGCCACCGGCGAGCAGATCTGAAAGGCGGAAAAGTGCCATCACGCAAATCACGAAAGTCACCATCAGCAGCGTCATCAGGAAAGTGACGGCAAAACTATTGCGGATATAGGCTGGCAAAATGCGCATGCCGTAGATCATGGCAATTCGGGGGCCGGAAGCCAAGCCGGAAGCGTGGAAAAACAGCTTGTCGCGCTGGTTTCTTTAGAGGAGCTCATCCAGATGGGAGGCGAGCGCGGATTGCCAGTCGGGGAGGCGGAAGTCCAATGCCGCCTGAATACGGGCTTTTGAGAGCACGGAATAGGCGGGGCGGGGAGTTTTTGATGGATACTGGCTGGCGGGAATCGGATTGATGGCGCAGTGGTCTGGAATCAACCCGCGCGCGACTGCTGCGCGTTGAATTTCGACGGCGAAGCCGTGCCAGGTCGTTTCTCCCTCGTCGGTTACGTGATAAGTGCCAGATGGCACAGTGGCGGTGGTGATGATGCGTGCGATCACGTCCGCCAAAGTATGCGTCCATGTTGGTGTGCCGCGCTGGTCGGCGACGACGTTGAGCGTTGTCCGCCCGGCCATCAGCTTCAGCATTGTGGCGACGAAGTTTTTGCCATGGCGGCCATAAAGCCAGGCCGTGCGCAGAATCAGATGGTGCGGACAGGCGGCGCGGACAAGCGCTTCGCCGGCGGCCTTGGTGCGACCATAGGCGCCCAGCGGGTTGATGGAATCGTCCTCGAGGTAAGGCCGCGCGCTCCGCCCGTCGAAAACATAGTCGGTGGAAATGTGGATGATCCGGGCTCCGCATGCCATTGCGACGGCGGCGATGTGGCCTGCGCCATAGGCGTTGATCGCCCGGGCGCGTGGTTCTTCGTTTTCGGCCTGATCCACGTTGGTGTAGGCCGAGGCGTTGACGATCCACTTCGGAGCGTGGCGGGCGGCGAAGGCACCCAGTGCGGCCGGGTTGGTGATGTCACATTCGATGTCGGTGCCGGTAAAGGAGTGCCCCTGCTGTTCCAGCAGGCGGGCAAGCTCTGTTCCCAGCATCCCGCGGCAGCCGATCAGCCAGATCATTGCGGCAATACTCCAAGATCCTGCAGCAGCGGCAGCGCGGCATCACGCGGCGAGACCAGCGGCGCGCTGACCGGCCAAATCAGGCCCAGCGCAGGATCATTCCAGCGCACGCCCCGTTCGCTGGCCGGATCGTATTCCGCAGTGCATTTGTAAAGCAGGTGGGCGGTTGGGCTGAGCGTGGCAAAGCCGTGCGCGAACCCCGGCGGCACCCATAGCATGGCGTGATTTTCATCGGAAAGTTCCACCCCGCAGCCCCGGCCAAATGTCGGGGAGCCGCAGCGCAGGTCGACTGCGGCGTCCCAGACTCGTCCGAGCGCTACGCGCACCAGTTTGCCCTGTGCGTGCGGGGCCGTCTGGAAGTGCAAGCCACGCACGACACCTGCGGAGGAAAGCGAATGGTTGTCCTGGACAAAGTCCGTTGCAATTCCGGCGGCGCGGAAAGCGGAGGCTTGAAATGTCTCCATGAAAAACCCGCGCCCGTCGGGAAACAGCCGCGGCGTGATCAGCACCAGATCCGGAATCGGCAGCGCTTGGAAAATGAACGGCATAGATGTTTTCTCCAGCGGCACTTATAAAAGCAGGTCAAATTGAACCCGGCCAAATCTAGCAAGTTGTAGAAAAGTCTGCAATGTAACAAGATGGCGGCCTGGCAGCGATATTTGCTAATGTTCAAATGATAGCCAACAGGTTGGAGCGATCTAAGCGGGGCATGCACATAAACCGATCAGGCATTTTCGGAGTGGTAGTGGCGGCTGTCACGGCGGTGGCTGCCGCAGCCCCGGAGTTTCGCATTGTGTGTTCTTTCTATCCGGTCTACCTGCACACGCTCAACGTTGCGCGCGACCTGCCGGGAGTTGATGTGACGAATCTGGCCGGGACGCAAACGGGCTGTCTGCACGACTACGCGCTCACCATGTCGGCGCGCAAGACGCTGCACGCCGCGAGCGTGCTGGTGATCAATGGCGCCGGCATGGAGAGCTACCTCGATGGTTTGCACCGGCAACAGCCGGACTTGTCGGTGGTGGATGCCAGTCGCGGTTTGGATTTGATTCGTGACACGCAGGGCGTACCGAATCCCCATCTGTGGGTCAGCGTTGCCGGGGCCATGGCGCAGGTGACCAACATCGCAGCGGGCCTGGCGGCGGCCGATCCTGCACATGCCGATGGCTATCGCCGCAACGCGGCGCTCTACACGCTGCGCTTGCAGGCGCTTCAGGCGCGTATGCAGGCGGGCCTGGCAGGGGTGCGCACGCGGAAGATTGTGACCCTGCACGAGGCCTTTCCGTACTTCGCCCGCGAATTCGGCCTGACCGTGGCGGGGGTGATCGAACGCGAGCCGGGCAGCGAACCAGCGGCACGGGAACTGGCTGAGACGATCACGCTCGTCCGCCGTCTCGGCCTTCCGTCCGTGTTTGCGGAGCCGCAATATGCGGCGCGCTCCGCCGAAGCGGTCGCCAGGGCGACCGGCGCGCATGTCTACAGGCTTGATCCAGCCGTCACGGGCCCGGATGATCCCGATGCCTACATTGCAATCATGAACCGGAATCTGACGGTCTTGCGGGAAGCCTTGGGGGGGGCGCCATGATGCCGGAAGCGCATCTATCAGGAGAATCGTGTGCCGTCTGCGAGGGGTGCTGTACGCGGTTGGAGGGGATCGGCGTGCGTCTGAACGGCAACGCCGTGCTGCACGACGTGAATTTTCATACACACTGCGGTGAATTGACTGTGATCATCGGTCCCAATGGTGCCGGCAAGACGACCCTGCTGCGCGCGATTCTGGGCGAGATTCCCTGCAGCGGGCGTCTGCATTTTACCCGCGCCGACGGCACTCCCGCCGCAGGGCGTCCGCGTGTCGGGTATGTGCCGCAGCGATTGGATCTGGATCGCACGGCGCCCGTGCGCGTGCTGGACCTTTTTGCAGCAGCGCTTTCGCGCCGTCCCGTCTGGCTGGGTGTCAGCCGGCACTGGCGGGAAGCGACCTGCAGGGCGCTGGCGATGGTGGAAGCCGAGTCGCTGTGCGACGCTCCGCTCGGCGCGCTATCGGCCGGGCAGTTGCAGCGTGTGCTGGTGGCGCTGGCCTTGCATCCGCTGCCGCAGCTGCTGATGCTCGACGAACCGCTGGCTGGCATGGACCGCGCCGGGACCGAACTCTTTTACCGCCTGCTCTCACAGCTGCGCTTGAAGCATGACCTCGGCATCCTGCTTGTTTCGCACGATCTATCGGCGGCCGCGCAGGTGGCGGACCGTATGATTCTACTCAACCGGACCATCCTGGCCGATGGTGCTCCGGAGGCCGTGCTGGCCAGTCCGCCGTTCCGGCGGTTGTTCGGGCTGGATCTGGTGCCCCCCCAGACGCTGGCGCCGGTGGCGGCTCAACGCATGGCGCGATTGCATCATAGTGGCCTGGCAACGATCCGGCATAAGGGAGCGCCATGAACTTCTGGGAAACCGCCTGCAATCTGGCGCCATGGTCATGGGCGCAGTACGATTTCATGCGCGTGGCGCTGCTGGGCGTTCTGGTCATGGCCCCGCTATTCGCCTTGCTCGGGTGCATAGTGGTAAATCACCGGCTGGCATTCTTTTCCGAAGCTGTGGGGCACGCGGCGTTGACGGGGATAGCGATTGGTGTAGTAGCAGGGCTGGCGAATCCGCTCGGCGCGATGTTGCTATTTGCGGCATTGCTGGCGCTGGCGACGACACTGCTGCGCCGGTGGAGCGCGGCTTCGTCCGACACAATCATCGGGTTGCTGATGGCGTCGGTGGTGGCGTTGGGTGTGGTGCTGCTCTCACGCGGTGGCGGGTTTGCGAAGTACACGCGGTACCTTGTCGGAGATATTTTAACTCTGACCTATGCGGACGTGGGTGGTCTGGCGCTTTTGTTGCTGGTGGTGCTGGCGGGTTGGATCCGGGGGTACAACCGGCTCTTCATGGTGGGTGTATGTCGTACTCTGGCTCGCAGTCGCGGCATATCGCCGGATGCAACGGAGGCGGTTTTCACAATGTTGGTGGCGTTGGCGGTGACGGTGAGTTTGCAGTGGGTAGGGCTGCTGGTGATCAACGCGATGCTGCTTCTGCCTGCGGCGACGGCGCGCAATCTGGCTCGCAGCGCCTCGGCCTATGTTGGTGTGGCGATTGTAGTGGCGCTAATTTCCGGTGTGACGGGGTTGCTGCTGTCGTATTATGTCAACACGGCCGCCGGTGCAACCATGGCGCTCGTGGCGACGGGGTTGTATGCCTTATCGCTGGTTTTCCGGCGCGCGCCTGCAGGCGGGTGAAGATTTTTCGTTTCAGGCTTGAAGTTGACCACGTAATTTACGTATGCTGTCGCTGATACTGCAACTGCGTGCGCCGTGAAGAGCGTGATGATTTGGCCGGTTAGCTGGCCTGGCGGTGTATGGCGGTGGAAGCGGAAGATGCTTTTGGAGAGGTGGCTGAGTGGTCGAAAGCAGCGGTTTGCTAAACCGCCGTACTGGCTTAAACCGGTACCGAGGGTTCAAATCCCTCCCTCTCCGCCATTCGACGCGTTCGCTTGCTCATGGCAGGCCATGCCGGCTCACGATCCTAACCCGTCATAGGGCCAAGTTTTGGAACACTACGGGGGTCAGTTATTCATACCGGGAATCACGGGCGCGCCTTCCCATGGTTGCGGGGCGTTCCAGGGAATATCGCCTTCGTCCGTAGTGGCGCATCCGGATACGCTTAAAAACATCCACCCCGCCAGCGCCAGGCACACTAGAAAACCCCGCATCCGTCGCTCGCGCAGATTCATGGCGGTCTCTGTCTGACGCTTGCGTGTGCGCATGGAGGCAATTCTAGAAGAATACCAGATCGCCAATGGCGACCGGCTTTTGCTCCCAACCTTCAACCATTTCAGCCAGCGCCAGGCGCCGGTCTGCGAAAACTGCGGCGACGTGAACCTTGCCGATCAATTGGTCCTGGCGTTGCACGGTCAAGTTCACATTCGCACCCAGCTGGCTGCCGGGCGGCAAATCGAGCACCACGAAGCCCCATTTTGATTCGACCACAATTACTTTGCCTTGCAATCCCGGCGTCATGCTGCTCACCGCTGAATTCGTGCTGCTGCGGGTCTTTTCCTTCTCCAGCTTGACGATGTATTCCTTCATCGAGGAGATTTCGGAATTCTTGTCCTTGATCTTGTCCTCAAGTTTGCCGAGATCGCCTTTCTGGAGCTCGATCTTGCCGTTGGCTTCTTCGTTCTTAGCTTTGAGGTCGGTCGCTTCCCGGGCTTTTTCCTCAACATCCTTGGCCTGCGTGGCAATCGTCGCGGTTTTTTGCACGACATCGGCGTTCGCCGTGTCGAGATCTTTGACGGATTTTTCGAGTATCGTCACGGTCTCGGCAAGTTTGGTTTCCTTGCCGACCAGCGTATCGCGCAGATTGTTCATGCGCTCAACTTGCTGCTCCGAGAGCAAGGCCATTTTTTTAAGCTGCTCGTCAATCGTGTCCGGGCCGGTGGTCATCTTGGCGCCGGTGATCAAATCTTTGACAGGCTTGCCATTGCTGTCGCGCAGGTAGTAGTTCCAGACCTGGCTGCGCTGAAGCTGCAGTCTGGGGCTGTCTTTGGCGCGCAGGTCAACATTGGTCACCGGCACTTCCAGGTAGGGGGCCAGCGCGACAACGCCGTCGGCCAGCTTCAGGCTGCGCCCTTTGAATTCTTCGCGTTTCGCGAAAAGCATGAATTCCAGTATCAGCGCGCCAGCGCTCAGCACCAACAGGACGACTATCAACACGCGCAGCAGTTTGTTCATGTGGCCTCTCGAGTGGCAACCTTGAAAAGGGCGTCTAAAACGCTCTGATACTGCTCTTGGAGAATCGCTTGTGTCAAGCGAGGATTTATGATCTAAATGGAGTGCGAGTAAGGGCGTTGAGGAAAGGATTGGACGTAGTCATGGGTAAACGTGCGCGTGTAGTTCTGGTGGGGTGCGGCGGTATCAGCGGGGGTTGGCTCGGTCCGCTAAGTAAAATGGCTGCGGTCGAAATTGTGGGGCTGGTGGACCTCCGCGAAGAGGTTGCCAAGGCCCGTCTCGCGGAGTTTCACCTCGATCGCGCCAGCACGGGAAGCGACCTGCGCGCCATGCTCAAAGTCACGCGCCCCGACGTGGTGTGCGACTGCACGCTTCCGGAAGCGCACCTTGGTGTGACGCTTGAGGCTTTACGGCAGGGCTGTCACGTCTTCGGCGAAAAGCCGATGTCCGACTCAATGGAAAACGCGCGCCGCATGGTGGCCGCCGCCCGTAAAGCCAAACGTCTTTATGCCGTAATGCAAAACCGGCGCTACGACGCCCGCATCCGTGCTTTTCGCGCCCTGCTTGCAGCCGGCAAGCTGGGCGAGCTGCACACCCTGTACAGCGATTTCTTCATCGGCGCCCATTTCGGCGGGTTTCGCGACCATATGCAGCATGTGCTGCTGCTCGACATGGCCATTCACACCTTCGATGCCGCGCGCTTTATCGCCGGCGCCGATGCGCTGCGTGTGACTTGCACGGAATGGAATCCCAAAGGCTCCTGGTATGATCACGGCGCTTCGGCGCTCGCCACCTTCGAGCTGACTGACGGCCGTGTTTACAGTTACCGCGGCAGTTGGTGTGCCGAAGGGCTCAATACAACCTGGGAATGCGACTGGCGCGCTATCGGCAGTCGGGGCAGCGTCAGGTGGGACGGCGCGGACGCTTTCCGCGCGCAACGCGTGACCGGAAGCGAGGGCTTCTTTCGCCCCGTGAGCGATCTGCCCGTGCCAGTTTCCAAGCATGTCAAGCCCGGCGGCCATGCGGGCTGTATTGCCGACCTTTTTGCCTGCCTGCGCGCCGGACGTGAACCTGAGACCGTCTGCACCGACAACATCAAGAGTCTGGCCATGGTTTTCGGCGCTATCGAAAGCGCGGAAACCGGGCGCCCGGTCAAGCTTTCCCTGTAATGTAACCCCGAGTGATAAAAGGATATGCCTATGAATAATAACGCTTTGAATATGGAGACCATTCGCATTGGCACTCTGGCCAGCGCCAGCGCCGGAGTTAACTACCTGCGTCAAATTCTCCCTCACGGTTTCGAGAGCTTCCAGCTCACATTCTGGCAAAAACTCGGCGGAGTGGATCTGCCACGCCTGGCGGGAGAAGTGCGCGAACTGCTCGCCGGCACGGGTGTTGTAATCAGCAGTCTGGGCATTTTCGGTAATCCTCTTGAAACCCAGGCGGATGATGTTGAAACGCTCCGCGTGTGGGAAGCGCTGATTGATCATGCGCATCTTTTCGGCACCGATCTGGTCTGCGGCTTCACCGGGCGGTTGCGCGGCAAGCCCATTGACGCCTCAATCCCCCGCTTTAAAGAGGTTTTCGACGCCCTCACCCGGCGTGCTGGCGACAAGGGCGTGCGGCTGGCCTTTGAAAACTGTGACATGGGTGGAACGTGGCAAAGCGGCGATTGGAATATCGCGCACTATCCGGCCGCCTGGGAACTTATGTTCGACGCCGTGCCCGCGACCAACCTCGGTCTGGAATGGGAGCCTTGCCACCAGATGGTCAAGCTGATTGATCCGATGCCGCAGCTGCGCCAGTGGGCCAAGCGGATTTTTCATGTCCATGGCAAGGACGCCACGGTGCTTTGGGATGTTATCCGTACCCAGAGCATTACCGGCCCCAAGCCGTTTGCCTTCCATCGCACGCCGGGGTTTGGCGATTCGAACTGGACTCAGATCATCTCCGACCTGCGCGCCAGCGGATTTCATGGTTCTATTGATATCGAGGGCTGGCACGATCCGGTTTATCGGGAAGCCTTGGAAATGACCGGCCAGGTCCATGCACTGCACTACCTGCAGCAATGCCGCGGCGGACACTTTGTCCCGAATCCGGCTTGAGGGATTCTCTAAACGCCGGACAAGGCCCAGTGGTGTTTGTCTTCATACCGGCAAAAAATCAAGCCGGTGAAGTGCCCGACAAAGCTTTGGTTTCCGGCGGCAACGCTATCCATAAGCTCACCTGAACGCTGCATGGACGCGCTGCGCCAGAGGGCGGTTTTTACTGCTTGAGCCGAATAATCAAACAGTGTTACTATCGGCGGGCAAGGGATATGTGCACCAGCAAGAAAGCAGGCTGTGCGATGCAAGCAACGGGTGAATTGCGTAAACGGCAGAAGATAATCGCGGGCGATTTCAAGGCCCGCGCACAGAAGGCCGAGCGGATACTTGGAGCGATCGAAGATTGCGAAAAAACGCTTGCGGTTCTGAACGCGTCGCTCTCTGCCATACTGGGCATCGGCGTCAAAACGGTCGCCGTGGCGGTGGCGGGCCGGACCACCAGTGGCAAACGGGCCAAGAAGCGCTCTGCAAAGCCGGCGCTGAAGGGGCTCGTCCGGGATTTTATGATCAAGGCAGGGAAGCCGATGAAGATCGCGGAAGTCGTGCAGGCAATGCAAAAAGCGGGCCATGTGTTCCAGGCCAAGCGGCCTGTTGAGGCAATGAGTTTGCTGATGTATAACAACAAAAAAGTCTTCAAGAAGGTCAAGCCGGGGACTTTTGAGGCTGTGTAAGTTCTGATGGGTATGCGCACCAAGACCATTCTTTGCATCGGCGCGGGTTACGTCGGAGGGCCGACGATGGCCATGGTCGCCCGCCAGTGTCCGGAATACCGGGTGCTGGTTGTGGACGTGGATGCCGCGCGCGTCCAAGCCTGGCAATCCGGCGAGCCTCCGATCTACGAGCCGGGGCTTAAGGAGCTGGTTGCGGTATCACTCAACCGCAATTTGTTCTTTTCGACCGACGTCGCTGCCGGCATTGCCGAAGCCGACATCATTTTCGTCAGCGTTAACACGCCTACTAAAACCTTTGGGCGAGGCGCGGGCCGTGCGGCGGACTTGCAGTATTGGGAGAAAACCGCGCGCCAGATTCTGGCGCACGCCAGACGCGACGTGATCGTTGTCGAGAAAAGCACACTGCCTGTGCGTACGGCTGAGGCTATGGAGCGCATTCTGCGCGACAGTCCTGCAGATGTTGGGTTTGAGGTGCTCTCCAACCCGGAGTTTTTGGCCGAGG
>JBAXJV010000079.1:0-10659 GCA_037137675.1 bacterium
GCTACGAAACCCATATTGCCCTGTACCCCCGTGCTCACCACTCCGCCGCTGGCCTTTAAGCTCGAAGGCGAACTGGCGCGGCGGTTGGAGGCCGTCACCGATCAGTGGATTCTGCCGACCCCATTTGCCAATCCCGGCATCCTCGAGATGTTCCGGAATCGTGACCGTACGCCCTATCAGGATCAGGTGCCATGGGCAGGCGAATTTGCAGGCAAGTACCTGACCCATTCCGTTCAAATCTACCGGCTGACCCGGGATGCGAAGCTCCGGGAACATCTCAAATGGTTTGTCAGCGAGTTTATTGCACTTCAGGATACGGATGGTTATTTGGGGGCCTGGCCGCGTGAAAGCCGGATTCTTGGTAATTGGACCTGGGATGCCTGGGGGCACTATCACGCGATGCTCGGGTTGCTGCTGTGGCATGAAGAGAGTTCAGACCAGAAGGCGCTCGATTGCGTGTGTCGCATGGCGGATATGTTCTGCAATCGCTTTCTTCCTTCGGCGGGCGGAAAAGAGAAATTTCATAACGCCGGCAGTCATGAGATGAATCAGGCCCCGGTCCATTCGCTGGGGATGCTCTACCGGCTGACCGGTGTGAAACGCTATCTGGATATGGCGCTTCTGATCGAAAGTGAGTTTGCGCTTGCGCCTGCCGGGGACTACACGCGTACCGCACTTCAGGGACTGGAGTTCTGGGACACGCCGAAGCCGCGCTGGGAAAGCCTGCACCCGATCATGGGGCTGGTTGAACTTTATTATGCCACCGGCGACCTGAAGTATCGCGCCGCTTTTGAACATCTCTGGTGGAGCATGCTCAAGGGTGACCGGCATAACAATGGCGGCTTCACCTCGGGTGAAAAGGCCACAGGAAACCCCTATGATCCGAACCCGATTGAAACCTGCTGCACTATCGCCTGGATGGCCATGAGTGTGGAAATGCTTAAGCTTACCGGCAACTCGATTGTGGCGGATGAGATCGAGCTGGCCCTGATGAATTCAGGGGTCGGCATGATGTCGCCGTCCGGACGCTGGGTTACTTATAACACCCCGATGGATGGGCAACGACGTGCCAGTGCCCATGACATTGTCTTTCAGGCCCGCCCGGCTACACCCGAATTGAACTGCTGTTCGGTTAACGGCCCGCGTGCCCTGGGTATGATTTCCGATTGGGCCCTGATGCAGCGGGATGGCGGCTTGGCCTTGAACTATTACGGGCCGGGCTCCATGACGGCCACCCTGGCCTCAGGCAATCAGGTGCGGTTCACTCAGGAGACGGACTACCCCCGCAGTGGTGAGGTGCAACTGCGTGTCAAACCTGCCCGGGTGGAGTCATTCGTTCTCGCCTTGCGCATTCCCTACTGGTCGGACACGACAACGGTCAGCGTGAACGGAGCTCGGGTCAAGGCGGTCAAGGCAGGGGCCTATCTCGAAATCGGTCGTAAATGGAAGTCGGGTGACAAGGTTGCGATCAGGTTCGATTTCCAGCCACACTTCTGGACCAGCCAGCCGGTGAGTGGTCAAAAAGATGTGGTGCTCGATTGGAAATTGTTCGGACCGGCACCGCGTTTGCCCTCTGAACAGGGCAAGGAGACGGCGCCGGCGGCGGAGGCCAGTCCCGCCCTTGAAGGGCTCGTTGAGGTGCCCGGGACGATGACAATCAACGGGGTGACTTATACTGCGGTATCAACTTCAAGCAAGGGCGGAATCATTGCGGGTCGTGACCTGTTTCCTGAAGTGGCGGGTACCCCTGTGCTCTTCGGGTTCGCAGAACTTAATGTGACCGAAGCACAGGATCTGGCCGTGTTTTTCGCCGGAGACTGGTGGACGGCCATGTATCTTAATGGGAAGAAAGTATTTGATAGCCATGGTGGCAGCGGCAACGGGGGGGACCTCACCATCAGGAATAACTGTATCGTCTTGAAGCTCCAAAAAGGGCGTAATCTCCTTTCTTTCCGGCTCTCGGGCGGCAGAGTCAAGGGCTGTTGGATCTCGATGGGACGATTACTTCTGAAGTCTGAGATTGAAGCAATTGAGCGCGACTCCACTGAAAAGTGTAAATTCACCTATTCCAGTTCCGTTTACCGTGGCCCGATTCTGCTGGCGTACGATCCGAGGTATAATGTGGGCGATCCTGAGGAATTCCCGATCCTGGAAGCGAAAGGGCTTAAGTTGAGGGAAGTTGAGGAGAAGACCTGGCTCAAGCCCTGGATGCTCTTCGAAACGATCACACAAGATGGCGGAAAAATCAGGCTGTGCGATTTCGGGAGTGCCGGCGCGGCCGGGAATACCTATAAATCCTGGGTGCCGGTAAGTTTTAATCGGATCCAGAAAAATGACTTTAGCAGGGAAAATCCGCTCCGTAGTTTTCGAGTCAACCCGCGGTAACCGGACGAATAATCAAGGAGAATCATGAGTAAGAAAAAAGCGGGCATTTATGAAGGAGTCCACACGTCCGAAATCAGTTTCCCGCTGGGTGGAATAGGAAGCGGGTGTGTCGGGTTATCGTGGAATGGCCGGCTGGTGGATTGGGAGTTGTTTAATCGTCCCAACAAAGGCGTATTGAATGGCTTCAGTCACTTTGCCATTAAAGCGGAACGTGGCGGCAAAGTGTTGGACGCACGGGTATTACAGGGCGATCTGATGGGGCCCCGTACCGGGAACGGAACGGTGGCGTTCGGGGGCTTCGGGTTTGGACCGGATCGGTGTACCATGGCCGGATTGCCCCATTTCCGGAAAGTCAGTTTTGGGGGACGATTTCCTTTTGCCAATCTGACGTTTGAGGAGCCGGCCTTTCCTGGCGGCGTCCGGATGTCCGCATTCAATCCGTTGATTCCGCTGAATGATGTGGACTCCAGCATCCCTGCCGCGTTTTTCGAATTTGAGGTAACCAATACCAGCCCCGAACCGGTTGATTACACGATTGCGTTTACAGTCAAAAATCCAGCCCGGGATTCCAAGCATCCCAATAAAGACAAGACGGTCAATCGTCTTGTGAAAAAAGGTGCATTGACCCTGATCCAGTTGGCGAACGATACCCTTCCATCCGACGACATTGCGTCCGGCGACCTGAGCTTGGGGACTGACGCCGCAGAGGTCAGTGTCCAGGAGTACTGGTTCCGAGGGGCCTGGTTTGACAATCTGGGGGTCTGGTGGCGTGACTTCACCGCACCGGGACCGCTTCCTGTAAGAACCTATCCTGCCGATAGCGGCAGCGGGCAGGATCACGCCGTTTTGGCGGCGCGGATTACAGTGCCGGCCGGAAAAACGGGCAAGGTGCGGTTTGTAATGACGTGGAACTACCCCAATGTGACGAATTACTGGAGTCCCGAGAAGAAGCCGGAGTGTGGCGCGGGCTGTGAGTGCAAGCCGGCTACCTGGAAAAATTATTATGCCACACGCTTTCAGGATTCAACCGCCAGCGCTCAATACAGTCTGGAAAACTGGGGACGGCTCTACTTGGAGACGCTCCGTTTCAAAGAGGCTTTGTTTGCGTCAACGCTACCTGAGGCCGTGCTGGATGCCGTTTCGGCAAACATCTCCATCCTGAAAACGCCCACGGTCCTGCGGCTTGAGGATGGCTCGTTCTACGGATTCGAAGGGTGTAGCGCGGGCTGTGGCTGCTGTGAGGGGTCCTGCCAGCATGTCTGGAACTATGCCTATGCCCTGCCGTTCCTGTTTCCCAAATTGGAGCGATCCATGCGCGAGATCGAATACCGTCACACCATTGGCGAGGATGGCGGGATGGCCTTCCGGGTTCAGCTTCCTGTCGGCAGGGCTCGATCGGGGTTCAGGCCTTGCGCGGATGGTCAGTTCGGCACGGTCATGAAAATGTACCGGGAATGGAAAATATCCGGCAATACGGCTTGGCTCAAGCAATGGTGGCCGGAGGTGCGCAAGTCCATCGAGTTTGCCTGGGCGCCCACGAATACCGACAAATGGGATCCGGAGAAGACGGGCGTGCTGTGGGGGCGGCAGCATCACACGCTGGACGTGGAGCTGTTCGGGCCCAATTCGTGGCTGACAGGATTCTACCTGGGGGCGCTCAAGGCAGGCGCGGAAATGGCCGAGGCCTGTGGTGAACCGGCTGTGGCGGCGGAGTACCGAAAGTTGTTTGCGAAAGGCAAAGCGTGGGTTGATGCCCATTTGTTCAACGGCGAATACTATCATCAAAATGTAGACATCAAGAACCGGTCCCTGCTTGAGCCCTTTGGTGATGCCAATCAATATTATTGGGATGAAGAGCATAAGGAGATCAAATACCAGATCCTGGAAGGATCCGGCATTGATCAAGTGGTAGCGCAGTGGCATGCGAATCTGATGGGGTTGGGCGATCTGTTTGATCCAAAGCAGACCCGGAAGGCACTGAAGTCGATTTATCGTTACAACTTCAAGCCCTCGATGCGCAATTTTGCCAATTTCTGCCGGCTTTATTGCATTGAGGACGAGGCTGGAACGGTCATGTTCGACTGGCCGGAAGGGAAATACAAACCCGTGATCCCGATGACGTATGCCGAGGAGACGATGCACGGGTTTGAGTATCAGGTGGCAAGTCACATGATCCAGGAAGGCATGGTCAAGGAGGGTGTGGAACTGGTCAAGGCGGTGCGGGATCGATACGATGGCCGGACGCGCAATCCCTGGAACGAAATCGAATGCGGGAGCAACTATGCCCGATCCATGGCGAGTTATGCCCTGCTGAATGCGTTCAGCGGTTTTTCCTTCGACATGAGCCAGCGGGTGATCGGCTTTGATCCGGTACGGCTTCCGCGCACGGGGTTCCGCTGTTTCTGGTCGTTGGATTCAGGGTGGGGTGAGGTGGAATTCGCCGGAGCCAGTGTGACGGTGCGCGTGTTGGGCGGGGAACTGGTGTTGGATGCCATCGACCTGCCGGTGATGCGCCGGATGAAAAGGTTGACCGTACAGGTGGGCGGACAAACCGTAACGGTCTCACGAAAAGGAGTCCGCCTCCGTTTCGCCGCCACGGCGGTGATGGCAGCAGGCAGCGAGTTAAATATCGCAGGAGAATAAACTGCTTAGAGGTGTCTCATGGAATATTACGACGGCGATGATTTGATAAAATCCGCTAATTATGAGCCACCGGCCGGGCTGGAGCTTTCTGCCCAGCGCCCCTTTATTTATGCGGAATTTGAGACTCCGGTGGACCGGGAAACCCAGTTCCATATGCATTATGCCATTGAATTGGGTGTGGTCACCGAAGGCACGATGGAACGTTTTTTTGCGGATGACCGGAGGAGACTGAGCAAAGGGAGCGTCTGGATGACCTCTTTGCTGGAGCCGCACTGGTGGCGGATTTTGGAGCCGGGAACCCGTATTGCCGTCTTCCATATTCTTCCGGAGTTTCTGTCCGCTTTGAGTTATAAAGAGGCACCCCATCTGAGGCTCATGGATCCCTTCACGGCTCCGCATGCATCCCGGCCACGCTCAACAGCCAGAAATCGACCGCAGTTTCTCAATCTGGTGGACAGAACCCGGGCTCTTCCCAGAAATGAGCTCAGATTCATTCGTTTACGCCTGGTTCTGGAGGAGTTTCTGATATTGTTGCAGGAGGACTGGACCCCGCCCCCGGGGAAACCTCTGGGGGGAGCGTCTTTTGAGCGATTGGCGTCAGCGGTTGAGCTCGTTTTTGAGACGCGCCATTACATCACCAGTAGCGAGGCCGCAAAAGCCTGTGGCTTGGGCCGTAACCGTTTTCACCAACTGTTCAAGCAGCACATGGGTATTTCGTTTTCCGATTTCGCCTTGAGGCATCGTCTCAGCAGTGTCGCCCATGAACTCCGCCATAGTCAGGAACCCGTCAAGGCCATCGCGGAGCGCTGGGGATTCTCGGATGTCAGCCATTTACATCGGATTTTCACGGAGCTTTATCGCTGTTCCCCAAGCGCCTATCGGAGGGACGTCTTCGGTAGGACGGATAATTGATTGGTAAGGGGCGGTATTCAACCGAACGGCATCTTCAGTTTCGTCGTGATGACCCTTTTGACAGGTTCAGGGCGGAAGAGGATTTGACCCCCGGCTGCATTCTGACGGGATTCAAATATTCAATTATTGACGCTTGGCTCCGGTCGCACTAATAATCTGGTTCATGAAAACCAGCCTTTGCTCCCTTGCCGCTTTTGCCCTCCTGCTCACAACCGCCAGCGCCCGGGCCGGTGACTTCTTCTTCCACGATGGCGACCGGCCCATTGTCTTCCTGGGCGACAGCATAACCCAGCAACGCATGTACACCACCTACATCGAGACCTACATCCTCAGTCGGTATCCCCAGTGGAACGTCACCTTCCGCAACATCGGTTGGGACAGCGACACCAGTTGGTTATCCCGCCGGGACAGCTTCGACACTGGCATGAAACGCGACGTGCTCTCACTCAAACCGGCCGCCATCACCATTGATTTTGGCATGAACGACGCCCGCGGCGGCGATGCCGCTTACCCGCGCTACGTCGAGCATTCCACTAAACTTGCCGAACAACTTAAAGCCGCCGGCGCCCGCGTCGCCCTCGTGACCCCGAGTCCCGAGGAACGCTTCGAACCCAACCAGCCCGCCGGCAGCGCCTACAACAACATGCTCTGGAAATACGCCCAAGCCTTGCAGGCCATCGCCGCCACCCAAGGCGTCACCTTCGTGGACCAATACACCCCCTTCATCACCACCATTGCCAGTGGCCGCTCCACTGGAATCCTCACCAGCAACGGCAGCGTCCGCCTCATACACGACACTGTCCATCCCAACTGGGCCGGGCACCTCGTCATGGCCGCCTCTATCCTCAAGGGACTCGGCGCTTCGGCCCTCGTCAGCCGAGCGGAACTCAATGCCGCCACCGGCGAGCTCCTCGCCGCCGAAAAATGCCGGGTGGACAACATCCAAGCCAAAGATGGCAACCTCACCTTTCGCCGCACTGACGACTGTCTCCCGTGGTTTGTTCCCGAAGATGCCCGCTTCGCCCTCAAGATTCCCGGCTTCACCCCGCTCGGCGACCTCAGCCGGTACGAACTTCGCGTCACCCATCTGACCGCTCCGCAATACAAACTCACCATTGACGACACCAACGCCTGTAGCTTCACCAAGGACGAATTGGCCGCCGGTGTGAATCTCTCCCTGTGCGCCGGCCCGATCACCACCCAAGCCAAGCAGCTCCACAATGCCGTCGTGGCTAAGAACGATACTTTCTTCGTTCGTTGGCGGAAAATCCAACTGTTCGCCACCCCCGCCTGGCTCCAAACCCCTGGCACGGAAGCCGCCCGGCAACAAGAATGCGCTCGGGTCGACGCCGAGATCGAAAACCAGGAAAAGACCATCAACCACCTCCGCCTCCCAGTGCCCCACGTCTTCAGTCTGACCCAGGTGCAATAACCGAGAACGGATGTCGGCAGGCTATGTCAGCGCCGTTGTGAAAATGTATTTTTTCTGGCGGTTTGAAAATGCATGGTATAAAGGATACTGGAATGAGCCCGAGTTAAGATCGATTCAGGTTGCTACGACACGGTTCTGCATACGACAATTAATGCCGTTAATTCATCCATAGCAACTGCTCGCCACGAAGAACGCGAAGAACACGAAGGGAATGAAGATGGATTTCGATGGATTGTCCACCCGCTTGATCGGATGCGCCATTGAGGTCCACCGTGTGCTTGGGCCGGGGTTGCTGGAATCGACTTACGAGCAATGCCTGGCGCACGAACTTGGCCAGGCAGGAATTGCATTCAAACTTCAACAAGCGTTGCCTGTGCTGTATAAGGGTCTCAGGTTGGACTGCGGATACCGTGTCGATTTGCTGGTGCAAGACACGTTGATTCTGGAACTGAAGAGCGTGGATACCATCCTGGGAATCCATCAGGCGCAGTTGCTTACGTACATGAAGCTTTCCAACATCAAGACTGGATTGTTGATCAACTTTAATGTTCAGCAACTGAAGTCTGGCATCAAACGCTTCGTCCTTTAGCCACTTCGTGTTCTTCGCGCTCTTCGTGGTGGAAAGAATCCGCCGCCAAAACCGCCCGACTGATCGATCCAGACCCACATTACGCATGGGGGAAGAAGATGCGATAAATCGCTTCAGTCAAAGTAAGAAAATAAACAGGGAAGAAGATGCATTTTCAAACCGGCAGTTTTACCCCGTTTTCGTTCCGGCGTCGGCAGGCTAGAACCTTCTCTTCATACGCGTCTGTATCCGCTCTGAAAACTCATTGCTCCCGGTTCCGTCGTGATGACCCTTCGCCAGTCTCAGGGCAGGAAATGGATTTAGCCCCCCCCCCGTTTGCATTTTTCTCATGATTCAATTATTCAATAAAAAGAGACAAATATACAATACAGGTTTGGTGTCTTGCGTAAGCTGTGAGTGTAATATAACTGAACAGTGATTGTGTGTTGTGGGATTGCATATTTTCTTTGGGGGCTATCATGAAGCAATTAACCAAGTCGACAGTTGTAACCCTTTTTCTTGCCGTTGGTTGTATTTTGCCTCAATTTCTGTGGGCGGCCACCGCGACCAACAGGCAGGCGGCTGGAACAACGGATTACTGGACCAACAATGCGATTTGGACTGCCTCGCCCTATCCAGGTTCCGGCCCAAACGAGTCGGCCTACCTGACCACCAACATGGCGGGGTCTTATACCAACGTTCTCAATGCTACCTTGGCCAACTCGATCAGCAATATTGTCATTTCAAATAGCCTTGGAACTGCCTGGTTGGTGATCACCAATGCGGTGGTGACGAATGCGGCGATGTTTGTGCGAAACGGAGGACGGTTGCGTATCGACAATGGCGGCTCCTTGATGTCGAGCGGCGCCATGGACAGGACTGACTGCCGCCTCTATATCAACAGCGGCGGCGCCTTCTATCAGACAACAAATACCTCCTCTTACTTCAATCTCGGCTATGGAACCATGTCGAATGCCCAGATGGTCCTCATCGGTGGTACGGTGCCGGCTGTCTATGACGGTGGGTCAAACAGGTTGAACGTGGGCCAGTCGGGATCGGCAGCCTCGCTCCTGCTCGTCGATGGCAACGGCGTTACAGGCGGAGCAGTCGTAACGAATGTATCCACCAGTCAGACCGGGCGCGATAGCCAGTTCAATACGACCGTCTTGACGAACGGCGGGCTCATGCTGATGAAGGCCGGAAGTTTCACGGTTGGACAAAGCGGGACACTGCCCTCCAGCAGCAACGTGCTGATCGTGGTTGGCAATCCGGCCGTTTCTGTCCTGAATATGATGGGTGGCGATTTCGTTGTCGGTGCGGGCAACAACACCCTCACCCTCGTATCCCGTGGTAACTCAGCCATCTTTGACGGTGGCGGCCTGGCGGGCGGGGCCGTTCTAACCAATGCCAACAACGTGACGGTCGGGTCTGACGGCAGTAATTACGCCGATCTTCAAGGTAACCGCTTGGTTGTGACCAACGGTGGTTCACTGTTCTCATCCGGTACCGTGACCATTGGCAATGTGGCCACCAACGTCTCCTATATCATCGATGGCGGAGCTGTCGGAAGCGTGGTGTCAAACAGAGCCATAACCATCGGCACCGGTTTGTCGCGGTTCGCGCGCATGTCGGTGGCCAACGCCAGGCTTCAAAGCGGCGGCGCCGTCACCCTCGGCAGCGCCTCGTCAAGCAACACGATTGCAGTGCTGTCCGGCGCACTGTGGGATGGGCTCAGTCAGGCTTTCACTATCGGCTCCGGCGCGGCCATGAACAACGTTATGACGGTGGATGGTGGCGGCGGCGCGGGCAGTGCGGTCCTGACGAACGTGGGGACGATGACCATCAGCTCCCACGCCACGGGCGTCGGTAATGCTCTGATCATCACCAATGGCGCCCGCTTTTTCAGCGGAGCGGTCACGCTGGGCAACGTGGGCGCGGCGTCAAACAATTCGTATATCGTCGCCGGCAGCACGGCCACCAACGCCTTGATCACCGTGGGCGGATTCTGGAACCAGATGCGCGTGGCCAACTCCACCATTGCGAGTGCCGGTTTAACCCTTGGCGGCATCAGCAACACCGTGACGGTTGACCCGGCCAGCGTCTGGAATTTTTCCGGTAGTCCGTTGACCATTAACGTCAACACCGGGGTCGCCTTGACGGTGAACTCCGGTGCCGTGGTAACGAACGTGGGTGGCATCAGCCTGTCAGGTGTCCAGCAGGCCTGCTATCTTACCAATGCCGGTTCCGCGAAGAACATCTTTCTGGGTACCCGGGGCTACTTGTATGTGGGTGGAACGGCAAACACTTCGTCCGGCCTGCATAGTAATAATCTGGTTCTCGCCAACCAGACCTTCACTGGCACCGTTGGTGGGTACAATTGGATCGGGATCAATTCTTCCTTCAATACTCTGACACTGCTCTCCAATACCCTCTGGAATGCAAATGCTGAGGATTTGGTTATCGGGAATGGATATAGTGCGTCATTTGTCGGGGCCTCAAATAATCTGGTTGTGGTGGATGGGGGCGGGGTGACCGGTGGTGCTGTGATCACGAATCTAAATTCGATTAGAGTCGGTTGGGCAGGTGGTGCGGCTGCGAATACCGGGATTGCGGCAAACAACAGGATGGTGATCACAAATGGCGGATGTGTATCCGTCGCAGGTGTTGGGTATATTGGAGCTGGGCAATTTACGAATGCGATTGGCAATTCAGTTCTCGT
>JBAXJV010000080.1:0-10637 GCA_037137675.1 bacterium
TCAGGCCGGATTTTACCTGAACCCTGACACCCTGAACCCTGGTTTCTCAGATCAGGAGTCAGAATCCTGAATGAATGGAAGAGCGAAAGGGCCTGTCGTAAAATCTCATGAAGATATTGGTAATCGGTGGAGGCGGGCGCGAGCATGCGCTGGTTTGGAAGCTGGCCGGCGACTCGCGGCGTCCGCAAATCTTTTGCGCCCCTGGCAATGCCGGCACGTTGCGCATGGCCACCCCGGTGAAGATTGCGGCGGATGATACGGATGGATTGCTTGCCTGGGCGCAAGTGCAGCGACCGGACTTGACGGTGGTCGGTCCCGAAGTGCCGTTGTGTGCCGGGCTGACAGATCGTTTCGAAGCAGCGGGCCTGCGGGTTTTTGGCCCCTCGCGGGCGGCCGCCCAACTCGAAGGCAGTAAGGTCTTCTCAAAGGACGTGATGCTGGCCGGTGGTGTGCCGACGGCCCGCGCCGATTTGTTCACCAGTTACGAGCCAGCCGCAGCCTTCGTACGCAAGGTGGGGGCTCCGATTGTGATCAAGGCCGAGGGGCTGGCAGCGGGCAAGGGTGTAACCGTTTGTGCGACGATTGAGGAAGCCGACTTTGCCTTGCGGGAGGCTTTGGTGCAACACGCCTTTGGCGAAGCCGGTGCGCGGGTGCTGGTGGAGGAGTGCCTGCAAGGCGAAGAGGTTTCCGTGCTGGCCCTGGTGGATGGCGAACACGTTGTGCTGCTCGACTCGGCTCAGGATCATAAACGCATATTCGACCACGACGCAGGTCCCAACACCGGTGGCATGGGCGCCTATTCGCCAGCGCCTGTATTCACCGGGGAGTGGCGGACGTGGGTGTTGGATGAAGTCTTCGGGCGTACCCTGACCGAACTGCGCCGCCGTAAAATTGTTTACAAAGGCGTCCTCTATGCCGGGCTCATGATGACTGCAACCGGCCCGAAGGTTCTGGAATTCAACGTGCGATTTGGTGATCCTGAAACACAGGCCATTCTGCCGCGTATCGAAGGTGACTTGCTGCCAGCTCTGGAAGCCTGTCTGGACGGTACCCTGACCACGGCGCATTTGCGCTGGAAGCCCGGGGCCTGCGTTTGTGTGGTTATGGCGGCGGGCGGCTATCCCGGTGAATACCGCAAAGGTCTGCCGATTACCGGTCTTGATGTTGCGGAAAACGTGCCCGGCGTAACTGTATTTCATGCCGGTACCTCCAACCATGACGGACGGGTGCTGACAGCAGGCGGACGGGTGCTGGGTGTGACGGCGCTGGGGGATAATCTGGCACAGGCCGTAGATCAAGCCTATGCCGCCGTTGGTAAGATTACCTTCGACGGCGCCAGCTACCGGCGGGATATTGCCGCGCGGGCCTTGATCAGGTAATGAAAAAAGTTTATTCAGGGGGTGTGGCAATGACTCGTAAGACAAAAAGCGTCCCGATGGAAGTCGGTGTTGTGATGGGCAGCGATTCCGACTGGCCGCTGCTGGAAGAAACCGTGCGCACGCTCGACGGGTTTGGCGTGCTGAGTGAAGTGCGCGTGCTTTCGGCGCATCGGACGCCGGAGGAAGCCGCCGCCTACGCCCGCACGGCCGTTAAACGCGGCCTGCGAGTGATCATCGCTGCAGCCGGCGGCGCGGCGCATCTGGCGGGCGTGCTGGCCGCGCATACGATTCTTCCGGTGGTGGGAGTTCCCGTCGGCGGCATGCAGGATGGACTTGACGCGTTGCTTGCAACTGTTCAAATGCCCGCCGGTATTCCTGTGGCGACTGTGGCCGTGGGTAAGGCGGGCGCCGTGAACGCGGCACTGCTGGCGGTGCAGATTCTAGCCACTGGCGGACGGGCGGATTTGCAGGCGCGTCTGGCACAACATAAAACAACCTTGCGGAAAAAAGTGGCGGCCGGTGACGCCCGCGTGCAACAGGCGCTGGCGAAGCTGCGTGTGGCGCCCGGGCCGGTGAAATAGGCGCGGCAATTATTTCACGGGCGGCTTTAGTTTTTGAAAGGCACACTGAACCTGACAAGCTGGAATTCAGAATGAGGGACCCCATGCCAGAAGCCCGAATTCCGCTTCTGTTTTCCGGATTGCATGCGCCTGTTTCCAGGGCTCTTTCTTCCGGCTTCCGGCTTCCGGCTTTAGCGCTTTTGATTGTTGTGGCGGCTGGGCTTGACGCTCTGGCATCGCCCGACGAAGTAACGTCAACTTCTGAGGCTGTGCTGGCGCAACAGGTCCCGGGTTTCGATGCGGCACGGGCTCATGATGCGGCGCTGGCTGCCATGTTGACTTCGTCCGATCCGGGCGCGCGCTGGTTTACCGAAGCCGAGGCTCAGGAATGGCGGACGCAGACGGCCACGAGCGGTGTGCCGGAGGCCGTGATGATCAACGTTCAGGAGTGGCCGGAAGGCGTGCGCTATATCCGTGTGGCGCAGATTTCTGGTGCGTCACGTCCGACGCTTGCCGAAGTTCTGGCAATCTCCAACTCGTCGGCTGGGATAATTCTGGATTTGCGCGGAGCGGGCGGTACCGGCATTACCTCTGTGGTCGAGGCTTCAGGGCTCTGTGTTACCAGCGGGGCGGCACTCTTCAGCATCGTTGAAGGCGGCGGCATTACACGTATGATAACGGCGCCTGCGAATGCGTCGGCATTGACGCGGCCGCTGGCCGTGCTGGTAGACGGGCACAGCTCGGGAGCGGCGGAACTATTGGCGGGCGTTTTGCGCAGTCGCCCCGGTGTCATGCTGATCGGCTATCCGACGGCGGGTGAAATGTGCCAGCGCGAGTTGCTCGATTTGGGTAATGGTCGCTGGGCGCTGGCTGCCGTGGTTCGCTGGCTGCCGTGGGGGTCACGCCACCAGCTTGCCGGCGGTGTCACGCCAGACGTGCTGCTCACGGAACGTCCGGCGGCCGCGATGCAGGGCGCGTCCCTTGGCCCGAATCCCGGCGACAAACGCTGGAGCCGGCGCACGGCGGCCGAGCACGAGCTCGTGAAGTTGGTGGGGAATGACAGCGCGTTGCAGCGCGCTGTAGATTTGCTGCTGGCCGCCAGGGCCGTGGGGGCCTATGCCCAACGCTGAACTGCGGCTGCTGACCGTGAACCCGCGCCGCCCGGCGCGCGCAGCCGTGTCCGCTGCCGCTGCCGCTCTGGGCCGTGGCGAACTGGTTCTGCTGCCCACCGACACGGTCTATGGTTTAGCCGCGCTTCCTGGTTTTGAAAATCGGCTCCGTGAGGCAAAAGGGCGCGACGCCGGCAAACCGATTGCACTGCTGGCCGAAAGTTTTGATGCGGTGGCCAGGCTGGTTGAGAAAATGCCTGTGCAGGCGCGGGAGCTGGCCCGGCGCTTCTGGCCGGGACCATTGACGATGGTGCTGCCTGTGGGAACCGGTACGGAAGGTTTCCGTGTGCCCGATCATGCCGTCACGCGCGCCGTGCTGGCTGCGAGCGGCGGCTTGTTGCGTGTAACCAGCGCCAACCTCAGCGGATCACCTGATGCTCTGGATGCCACAACGGCGCTGGCCGCACTGGAACAGTCTGTAAGTGTTGCACTGGACGCCGGGCCGGCACCGGGCGGCTTGTCGAGCACGGTTGTGGAGATCACCTCCGGTGGCGTGCTGCGTGTCTTGCGCGAATCGGCGCTGCCGGCATCCTGGATCACAGATCCCGATATTGTACTAATGGTATGTACCGGCAACACTTGCCGCAGTCCGATGGCTGAAGTTGTACTTCAGAAGTGGCTCGGAAATGCCTCCTCCTGGGCTGTTTATTCCGCCGGCCTGGCCGCATTGGAAGGCTCACCGGTCAGCCGGGCCTCCGTGGCTGTTGCGAAAGAGCGCGGACTTGATCTTAATGGGCAAACCTCCCGCATTCTGACAGCGGCCCGCGTTGACGCAGCCAGCGTGATTGTGGTAATGACGGACAGTCAGCGCGACGCACTACGCAGGCGTTTTCCGGCGGCCCGAAGCAAGGTATTGCTGCTGCGGGATTTCGCGCCCGGTAGTCCCGGCGATGACATCGCTGACCCGGTAGGCATGCCGTTGGCTGAGTATCGCTGTGTGTGCGATGCGATAGAGGCCGCGATGCCGGACCTTGTGTTGTATTTGAGAGAGAAAAAAAGATGAAAATTTCGCTTGGTTCTGATCACGGTGGTTTTGCTCTCAAGGACGCGTTGAAGTCCGCACTCGAGCTGGCAGGATATGATATGACGGATCGCGGATGTTTCAGCCGGGAGGCGGTGGACTATCCAGACCTGGCGCGCACGGTGGCGGAAGACGTAACCTCCGGACGCGCCGACCGGGGCGTGCTGGTTTGCCGCAGCGGCATGGGCATGAGCATGGCTGCCAACAAGCTTGCCGGTATTCGCGCTGCGCTCTGCGTGGATCAAGAGATGGCGCGACTTTCACGCGAGCACAATGATGCCAATGTGTTAGTGCTGGGCGGTGACCGGACCCCGCTGGACGAAGCCCTGCGGATCGTCAAAATATGGATGACAACCGCATTTTCCGGTGATAAACGCCACCAGCGGCGCATAGAAAAGATGACCTGCGGCCTGGCGGGCGGTGATGCGCTTGCGGCTCTGGATGTGACCGATGCCGACGTCGCCTCCGCTGTGCGCAGAGAGGAAGTCCGCGAAACCCGCACAATTGATTTGATTGCGAGCGAGAATTACGCCAGTCGCGCGGTCCGCGAAGCGCAGGGTTCGGTAATGACGAATAAGTACGCCGAGGGGTATCCCGGCAAGCGTTATTACAGCGGCTGCGAGTGCGTGGATGAGGTCGAACGGTTGGCTATCGAACGTGCCCGGGCGTTGTTTGGCGCCGAGCATGCCAATGTCCAGCCGCACTGCGGCACTTCGGCCAATATGGCCGTATATTTTACGCTGCTGAAGCCCGGCGATAAAGTTCTGGCAATGAGTCTGGCGCACGGCGGGCATTTGACACATGGCAGTAAGGTCAATTTTTCAGGCCGCTTGTTCGATGTCGTGCCTTACGGCGTGGCGACGGGATCGGAAATGATTGACTACGGCGCTCTTGCGAAGCAGGCGCGCGATTGTCAGCCCAAACTGATTGTGGCGGGTGCCCGCGCTTATCCGGGGGGTTTCGACTTTCCGCCGCTGCGGGCAATTGCCGACGAAGTGGGCGCGAAGCTGATGGTGGACATGGCCCATATTGCCGGGCTGGTGGCGGCGGGATTACATCCGAGCCCGGTGCCGCATGCCGATTTTGTGACCACCACAACGCACAAGACCCTGCGTGGTCCACGTGGTGGTATGGTTTTGTGCCGGGCTGCCTATGCGGAGGCGCTCGACAAACAGGTCTTCCCGGGGATGCAAGGCGGGCCGCTAATGCACGTGGTGGCGGCCAAGGCCGTATGTTTTCACGAAGCCATGCAGCCTTCTTTCAAAAACTATGCCCGGCAGATTCTGGTCAATGCCCGTACGCTGGCCGACTTTTTCGCCAGTTGCGGTGCGCGGCTGGTGTCGGGCGGCACGGATAACCACCTGCTGCTGGTGGATGTAACCAGCCTGGGTGCGACCGGCAAGGAGGCTTCGACTGCTTTGGAGGCCTGCGGTATTGTGGTCAACAAAAATGCGATACCGTTCGACCCGCATCCGCCAGCAATTGCGTCCGGTATCCGCATTGGCACTCCGGCGGTTACAACACGCGGCATGGGCGTAGACGAGATGCTGAAAATCGGGGGCTGGATCGTTGAAGCCATCCGGAAGCGCGGCGATCCGGCAGCGCTGGCGGCCATTCGCGAACAAGCTATGGCCCTTGCTGTCCGCTTCCCCGTGCCCTGAATACGCTAAGCAACCCGCGCGGCGGCGCGAACCCTCGCGATACTGCGCGGGTTGACGCTGACGATGCGGACGCCGGCTTCGAGCAGCTGCTTTGTGTAGCGCGGGTCGCCTGCGAGTTCGCCGCAGATGGATAACGGACGTTGCGCGGTGCTGGCCGCTTGCGCGATCGAGCGCAGCAAGTTCCAGAAGACCGGACGGTCCGGCGTGTAGTCGTGCGTCACAAGTTCGTTGTCGCGGTCAACGGCGAACAGGTACTGGGTCAGATCGTTGGTGCCCACGCTGCCGAAATCAGCGGCGGCGAATATTTCCTCCGCCGCCAAACATGCCGCTGGCACTTCGAACAGCACTCCGTGCTGCAGGCGGGCAGGCGGCAGATCCGCGATTGCCTGCTCGATCAAGCTGCGCAGCTGCAAGAATTGGGTGACATCAGCGATCATCGGATACATCACTCCGATGGGGCCGTCTTGCGATGCCCGCGCCAGCGCCCGTGCCTGACTCCGCAGCAGTTCCTTATGCGCCAGCAGAAAACGCGCCCCCCTGCAGCCGAGGTACGGGTTCGCCTCCTGCGGGACTGGCACCCCGGGCAGCGGCTTGTCGCCACCGACATCCAGCAGGCGGATGTACGCCGGTGCGCCGTGCAGCTGCTTTACCACTGCAGAATATCTCTGGTACTGCTGCTCCTCATCAAGCACGGCGCCCGCAGCAATGAATTCAAACTCCGTGCGATACAGCCCAATGCCCTCCGCGTTGGCCTGCAGCGCTTCGTCAAGATCTCCGGACCGGCTGATATTGGCCAGCACCACAAGACCGGGGACCGGCTTGCTGAAGCGCAGGGCTGCACGTTTGGCCTCTGGCGCGGCAAGCTCACGCTGCGTAGTTTCACTGGTCGGGCGGATGTAAATGTCGCCTGTTGTGCCATTGATCAGCACGATGGTGCCACAGGCAATCGTCTGATAAATGTCCGGAATGCCGCTGACTGCCGGCACTCCCAGCGAGCGCGCGAGAATGGCCGCATGCGAGGCCTCTCCGCCTTGTTCTGTGACAAACCCGCGCGTATGCTGCGCATCAAGCCGTACTGCCAGCGAGGGCGTCATTTCGTTTGCGATCACAATCCGCTCGTTGCCGCGGTGGCAATGCAACGCGCCCTCACACCGGAACAGCGGCGATGACTCATGCAATGCATCGAGCAGGTGCGTCTTCAGGTCGCGGATATCGGCGGCACGTTCCCTGACAAAACTATTTCGCACGGACTGCATCCGTCCGGCGTATTGATCGAAGGTTGTTACAACCGCCATTTCGGCGGAAGAGTGCAAGTTTGTGATGCAGTCAAAGAGGCGCTGCTGAAGACCAGCGTCGTCGAGCATAGTCTTAAGCGCGGAGAAAATTGCGGCTTCGGCCGGTCCGGCGCGTTCGGTCACCTGTATAACCAGGCGCGCAAGTTTGCCGCCTACCTTGCGCAGTGCAGCGTGCAGCAATCTGGTTTCATGCTCCAGCACGGCGGGCGCGACAGTGGCGTTTGTGGCTGGCGTGTGCCGGCTTTCGTTCAGGAGACAAACGGGGCCGATTGCCACACCGGGACTGACCGGCAAGCCTTTGATGTGGATTTCAGAATCTGTGTGTTTCACGTGGTTGGCGGCTCAAGTGTCAGGTGACAATGGGTAAACACTATCACATTGTTGCAATAACTGATAGGTTTGCGCTGTCAAATAGCAGGGAGATGAAGTTATGGCCAAACAAAGCATTTTGCAGGCGCTCAAGTCGGGGCGAGTGTTGGTGTCGGATGGGGCCTGGGGCACCTTGCTTCAGGAGCAGGGCATGCAGCCGGGAGAATGTCCGGAATTATGGTGTGTTACGCACCGCACGGCCGTGCTGGGAATTGCCAGAGACTATATCGCGGCGGGCGCGGACATGATCGAATCCAATAGCTTCGGCGGCACCCGGTGCAAGCTTGAGCACTTTGGCCTGGCGGGCCGTACTGCGGAACTCAATCAGGCGGCCGCAGCGATTTCCCGCGAGGCCGCGGGTCCGGATAAATGGGTGATCGCATCGGTCGGCCCGACGGGGCTGATGACAGCCATGGGTGACGTGACTGAGCAGGATTTTTATGATTTCTTCAAAGAGCAGGTCGTGGCTCTCGCCGCTGGCGGGGCCGACGCCATCTGCGTGGAGACGATGAGCGCGCTGGACGAAGCCGCAGCCGCACTCCGTGCCACCCGCGACAGCACAACCTGCGAAGCAATCTGCACCTTCACTTTTGAACGCACCGTGCGGGGTGAATACCGGACGATGATGGGCGTATCCCCGGCAGATGCCGCCAGAGCATGTGTCGAGGCGGGCGCGCATGTGATCGGCGCCAACTGCGGCAACGGCATGGAGCACATGATCGAAATTGCGAGGGAAATCCGCTCGGCGGCTCCGGCAACCCCGATTCTGGTGCATTCCAATGCCGGGCTGCCGAAACAAATCAGCGGCGTAAATGTGTTTCCTGAGACCCCGGCGGAGATGGCCGACCGCGTGGCGGCCCTGGTAGCGGCAGGCGTCAATATCATTGGCGGCTGCTGCGGGACAACGCCCGCCCATATCGCGGCGATCAAACAGGCGGTCACGGCCCTCAAACGATAAGCTTTCAATGGCGTTCCGAATGGCCGCCAATGATCAAAATAACTATACCGCCGTGTACTGCCTGACGGTCTTGCCACTTCGATGCTTATGACGGGTTAATGCCGTTTGGGAGCGGCGTGGATGCAGGCGCCATGCAAGGCGTGGGCGGATTCCATCCAGGCCTCGGCGAAGGTGGGGTGGGCGTGTATGGTGCGGCCTAGTTCGGCGGCCGTCCACTCGCCTTTGATCGCCAGCGCGGCCTCGGCAATCAATTCGGTGGCGTGGGGGCCGATGGCCGTGGCGCCCAGTAGTTGATCGCTTAGCGGGTCTGCTACCCACTTCACGAAACCTTCGAAGTCGCCAGCTGCCAGTGCACGGCCAAGCGAGGCGAAAGCAAAGCGTCCGGTGGTTACGGTGCGCTGCCCGGCTTGGGCCTGCTGTTCAGTCAGGCCGACCTGTGCCACTTCCGGCGCGGTGAAAATACATGAAGGAACCAGCGGGTCAAATGCGCGCCGGGCATGGCCCAGCGCAGATTCGACTGCGGCGATGCCCTGTGCGGTGGCGGCATGGGCCAGTTGCGGCCCGCCGTTGACATCACCGACGGCGTAAATCGAAGCTGCCGTTGTGCGTCCGAAGTTGTCTGCGACAATCATGCCTGCACTGGTCAAAGCTACGCCGGCGGCAGATGGTTCAAGCCCGGCTGTGACAGGGCGGCGTCCCAGCGCCGCGAGCAGCAACTCAGCCCGCAGTGTTTCTGAACCAGCCGTTCCGCTGACCCCTGTATCGTCAGCTGTGATGGCAGTCAGCGGCGCGCCAGTCAGGATGCGGATGCCGAGCTTCTGCTGCATGTATTTGCACAATTCCCGTCGCACATCGGCGTCAAGCATTACGAGAATCTCAGGCAGCAACTCGACGATGGTGACTTTGACGCCCAGTTGCGCTGCCATGCAGGCGAACTCACATCCGATCACACCGCCACCAAGCACGATCATGCTGGCCGGCAGGGTGGGGCGGTCAAGGAAGGCACGGCTGTCCACCACCCGCGCATGCTTCGGCAGAAAGCCGGGCATGACCGGAGCGGACCCGGTCGCGATCACCGTGTTTTTGGTGGTGAGCACCGTGAGCTTGCCGTCAACGTCACGCACGGCAATGCGATTGCGGCCTTGAAAAGCGGCCGTGCCGGTGAATATTTGCACCCCGTTGGCCTTGAGGAGCTGCTCGACCCCGCCGCGTAGTCTGGCGACGACATTATTCTTGCGGGCAATCATTGCGGGATAGTCGGCGTGAATCTTGCCTGCCTGGATTCCGTACTCGGATGCACGTCCGAAGTGGGCGAACAAATCCGCGCCTGCGATCAGAGTTTTGGTGGGAATGCACCCCCAGTTGAGGCAGGTGCCACCCAGGGCTTCCTGCTCTACAATTGCCGTGCGCGCACCCAGCTGCGCGGCGCGTATGGCGGCAGGATAGCCGCCGGGTCCGGCGCCGATAACGATTAGATCAAACGAGTCCATAGTGCTGCATCCTCCAGTTTGGTTTTGATCGCATTGACGAAACGGGCGGCCGTGGCGCCGTCAATCAGGCGGTGATCGGAAGAAAGTGTGATTTTCATGACCGGACGCACGACCACACGTCCATCACGCGCCACCGGCGTTGGCAGCGTGCTCGACACGGCCAGAATCGCGGCCTCGCCGGGGTTGATGATGGCGGTGAAGTTTTCAACATCCAGCATGCCCATGTTGGAAACCGTGAAGGTGCTGCCGGACATTTCCTCGTGTCGTAATTTCCCGTCGCGGGCGCGGGCGGCAAGTGCCTGAGCCGCCTCGTGCAGCTCCATCAGCATCAACCGCTGCGCGTCGCGGATGACCGGCACAACAAGCCCGTCGGGGCGGCTGGTCGCCAGGCCAAGGTGCACCGAGCTATGCCAGCGGATGGCTCGTCCATCGGTGGAGCTGTTTACCTCAGGGATTTCCTGTAGCGACAGGATGCAGGCCTCGAGGATAAAGTCCGTCACCGTATAATTGATGCCGCGCGCCTTGGCGTCCTTGCGGAGCTCCAGAAGTCCTCCCATATCCACTGCAACAGTCACGTAGAAATGCGGGCTGGTGACAACGCTCTGCGTCAACCGCTGGGCGATGATCTGGCGCATGCGGGTAAGCGGTTGGGGGCGTTCCGCTATTACCCGCTTGATGTCGGAGGTCATCATACGCCCGCCTTCGCCGGTGCCAGTCACGGTCAGGATGTCCACC
>JBAXJV010000081.1:0-10632 GCA_037137675.1 bacterium
ATCCCGCCGGCCAGGCCTGCAAGCAAATCCAGCGATTCCGCACTCATGGCGGCGGGCAGCGCGGCCCAGAATCCATTATCGTCAGAGGCCAGCGTAAAGCCGAGATAGAGGCAGGCTGCGTGCATTGAACTTTGATCACATAAAACGCGAAGGCCTTTCCGTAAAGTCGCCTCTTCAGGGGGCGGTGGGGTGCCTTTCAAAAAAGCGCCTTCATGCGGAATTTCCAGAACCTCCAGGAACTTCTCTATCTTTGATGTATGTCTGGCCAGCAGCCAGGCGCGGAGCAGGTCGCCGTGGAATTTACGAAACTCTGGCTGGCCGGCGCGCAACAGCAGCCACCCGGCTTTCTGGTCAGTCGCCTGCGCCTGCAAAAACTTTCCGCGAAAGCGCATTGCGCTGCTCAATGCTGCGAAAATCGCCGGGCGCTCGTGCTGCGAAGCTTCGTCGGACGCCGTCCAGATGTCCGTGCATGCCTCGCGCCGTTCATCCATCGTCATAGCTTTCCATAGTTCAGTACAGGTGAGTGAGCTCATTGCTGGTCTCCGCAGGATTGCTGCTTCCGTTCGTGGTTCAGTTCAATGTTTGAGATTTCGTCGGACGTTACACCGTCCGGGTCTGCGCCGGGTCCGGCGACGACTGATGTCGCCTGCGCCTGATCGGACGGGATTTGTTCCACCACCCTGAGTTTGCGCTCCATGGCCCGCGAGCGGGCCGATGTTTCTTCCAGCGTGTTCGATGCGGTGTTGAGTTGTTTTTTCAGCTTATCCAGGACCGTGCCGAACTTGCCGAATTCGGTCTTCACCGTTCCCAGCACCATCCAGACTTCGTGAGCGCGCTGCTCAATGGCCAGCGTTTGGAAGCCCACGCGCAGGCTGCTCAAAATTGCGGACAAGGTTGTCGGGCCCGCCACCAGAACACGATGCTTGCGCTGGATTTCGTCGTGCAGGCCGGGCTGGCGCAGCACTTCGGCATATAAACCTTCTGTGGGCAGGAACATGATCCCGAAGTCGGTGGTGACGGGCGGCGTGATGTACTTGTCGTGAATGTCTTTGGCGGACTTCAGGATCGTGACCCCCAGAGCTTTGCTGGCGGCCCTGACCTGCTCGCCGTCGGAGCGCTCGGCGGCTTCCAGAAGACGTTCGTAGTCTTCCTTGGGAAACTTGGCGTCGATTGGTATCCAGACCGGCGCGTCTTGCGGCTGGCCCTTGCCGGGCAACTTTACGGCAAACTCGACCTGCTCGCCGCTTTCACGGAACCGGACATTACGGGCGAACTGATCGGGAGTAAGGATCTCCTCCAGAATTGCGCCCAATTGATACTCGCCCCAAGTGCCGCGCTCTTTGACGTTGGTGAGCACCCGTTTTAGATCGCCAACCCCGATGGCCAGATTTTGCATCTCGCCCAGCCCGCGCTGAACCGCCTCCAGGCGATCGCTGACGAATTTGAAGGACTCTCCCAGCCGCTTCTCCAGAGTGTTGTGCAATTTCTCGTCTACTGTCTGCCGCATCTCGTCCAGCTTCTTTTCGTTGCCCTCCTGGATCCTGATCAGCAGTGCGTTAGCTTGGGTCTGCGCCGCCGCTACTTCCTCCCTCAGGTTGCGGGCCTGCTGCGCGGCTTCTTCGCGGGCGCATCTAAGTTCGACGCGCAAGATCTGGTCGAGTCCGGCGTCTGCCGGCCGTAATACCCGGCGCAGGATCAGTATTCCGACGAGCAGTGTGGCGGACGCCAGCAAAAACAGCCCCGCGTAAAAAATGGCGGCCATTATTTGTCCGTCCGCGGCTGTGCCGGCGCTGGCTCCTCGCTGTACGGCACGTCATTTTCTTCGTCATCCTCTTCTTCGTCTGGCGTATTGGCAAAGGTCGGCAGCTTAGTGTGCCGGAAGACTGGCGAGGCGAGGTGGAAGGTTGCGAAAAGCGCTGGCAGAGCGCCGTAGAGGCGCAGAAGTAACGCTCCCGCCAGCGCCGTGGCGGACGGCACGCCGGTGCAGCTCAGAATGAAAGCCACGGATGATTCCGCCACGCCCAATCCGGCGGGCACGAAAGTCATCAGCGAAGCGAGCGTTGAAACGGAAAGCGCCGCGATGCTCTGGCTGAGTCCCAGCCGGGCGCCGGTGCTATGGAAAGCAAACCACCAGCCGGTGCCGACAGCGGTCCACGCAGCCAGACCGAAGAGCACCGCGATGGACAGGGCGCGGGGGCACGTCGCGCACTGCCGCAGCGGACGATACCAGCGATCCACGGCGGGACGACGCGCAGCCAGGCTGCGCAGAACCAGGAAGCCGGCTACTGCGACGCCCGCCAACACCAGCAAGCCGGGCAGCAAATAGTGAATTGGCAGAGCCGGGCGCAAGCTCGAATCGAATACCAATGCCAATTGCGCCAGCAGGATGATGGTTGCCAGATCCAGCACGCGTTCAATCACCACCACGCCATAGCCGGAGTGCCGGGTAATGCCGTGCGCGTGCCACATTTCGGCGCGCAGCAATTCTCCGGCCTGGAAGGGGGTCAGGCAGTTGACCCCTGCCGCAAACACCGTGGTCCGGTAGATTTCGAAAAAAGGCAGCTGGTGATCGAGCGCCCGCAGCAACACCATGGAGCGCATCGAGCGGAAAGTTGTTTGAATTGCCACGGCTCCCAAACCGCCGAGCAGCAGCCACGCGATGTCCACTTTGCGTAAGACGTCCCACACCATGCGCCAGTTATAGTGGGTGCCAAGGTACCAGCCGCTCGCCACCAGCGCCACGGCCGCCAGCAAAAAAGCATAAGGCGAAGCGCGGCCCAGTGGCGATTTCGATGGCGGGATCCAGCTTGGGCGTTTCATTTTATTTTACAGATTCCGGAGCGGCTGTACCTGACACCAGACGCGCAGCGGCCGGCGCCAGAGATGCATCCAGCGTGTGCGCCTGACTGGCGTATTTCGCTGCCATGGCGATAGCTCGCTCGCTGCTGCCACCCACGGCCCGCATATACACCGCCGCATTCAGAAGCTGCGCAGCATGCGTCTGACGGTCCAGCCCCTCGTTCTGTTCCACGTAGTGCGCGAGGAATCGCAGCATCTGTGCCACTCCGGCTTCCGACCATGGGGCCTGACGGTCGGGGAGTGCGATGGTTTCGGCGGAGGCCCCGATAACATCCAGCTTGGGAACCCCGTCGACCAGCCAGCCATACCGGTAGCCGCTCTGCGGAGGTGTTGCAGCTTCCTTTTGTATCGCCTGTACCAGATAAGCTTTGAGCTGAATCAGCCGCTCGCAGCGCTCAATTTCAACGGCCAGCGCTTCACGCGCTGGCGTGGTTGCGGGCGTGCCGCCTGTGGAACGCAAGGATTTGGCCGCCCCCTGGAAATCGTTGTGCAAAATCTGATCCTGTATGCCTTGCCGCGCAGCTGTAACAGCATCTATTTCTTTCGCCGCCAGCGCCGCCTGGGCAATCCGGTCTTTTTCCGCTTTCTGACGCGCCGCCGTTGCCTGGGCTTTGAGCGCTAGCTCGGCCTGCTGGGCCTGGGTTTGCTGGATCGCCAACGTCGCTTGTTTTTCTAATTCCGAAACAAGGCTGTGCATGTTTGCGACGGTTTGCGTCGCAGCGCACACGCTGGCATGCCCGTTTGAAACCGCTTCCGCCGCCTGAAGTTGCAGTGCGCCGAGGGCCGCCACCCACGCTGTGAGATTGTCAGAGGCGTTGGTCAACGCGGCGATGGCGTCGCGCTGGCTGCGGGCTTCCGCGCGAATGTTCCGCGCCTCGACAAACGTGCGGGCTACGGACTGAGTGGCCGCCTGCAAAGCCGCAATCAGCTGCTCGGCATCAGCTCTGCGGGTTGTCTGAATCTCCGGTGGGAGCTTGATCAATAACCGGCTGACCTTGCTTGTTAACCATGGCACCTCGGACTCGACGGCTTTATCCACAGCCGCGACACTTGGAAGTTCCTGCAGCTTGCGCAGGATCTCCGAGACCTGGTTCGCAGCTGCCTCACGAGCGGCTTCTAGCGCCGAGCTGGCCTGTTGTCTGGCTAACTCGCGGGCGGATTTTTGTCTGCAGGTTCGTACGCCCAGCACAATCCCCGACACAATCGCGGCTGCCATCAGGATGCTGCCCAGGATGACTGCGTAACGACGCCACATAAAGGTGCCGTGGCCTCCAGCGGGCGTGCGGCCAGGCGACGTGTGGGCCGGCGCGGGCTTGGTGGAGGCGCCCGTTTCCCCGGGAATCGAGGGTATGTTTTTAGAGCTGAAATTGCGGCCTGTACGATTCATCCGCACCGATGGCGGAGTAATGTGGCGGTCCGCCTCGCTGGGCAAATCCCCCAATAACGAGGCGTAAGTTGGATAGCGGCGTGCCGGTTCCATTTCCAGCATGCGCGCGATAATCTCCGAGGTGGCCGGTGAAATCTCCGGCCGCAGGATTTCAATCCGCGGCGCCGGCGCCAGTAAGCGGGCTTTAACCACATCCAAAGGCGTTTCTCCGTCGAACGGAGGTTTTCCAGTCAAGGCATGGAAAAGCGTCGCTCCCAGGCTGTAAATATCCGAGCGTGCATCAGAAGTCTGATGGCGTACCTTTTCCGGTGCAATGTAGTAAGGCGTACCCCAAACCCCGTTTTCGTTCTGGCGCTGCTGTATGAAAGTGGCCAGTCCGAAATCCACGATCTTGGGCACGCCGGATTTGTCGAAGAGGATGTTTTCAGGCTTAACGTCGCCGTGCATCAGTCCGATATCGTTGGCGGCACTCAATCCTTGCGCGATGCTCGCCCCCACGCCAAGAACGAAGGCCTCGTCAAGCGGCTCACCCTTGGCGATCATCTGGTCCAGCCGCCCGCCGGTCAGCAGCTCCATCGCCATATACGGTTGTCCGCGTTCCACGCCGAACGAATAGACCTGTACAACGCTGGGGTGATTTAATGCGGCGGCGGAGCGAGCTTCGCGACGGAAGGTTGCCACCATCTCTGCATTGGCCCCGATCGAGGCCTGCAAAACTTTGATCGCGACATGCCGGTTGAGCTGTTCGTCCAGTCCGTGATAAACGGCACCCATCCCTCCACGCCCCAGCAACCCCAACAAAAGAAAGCCCCCGAACCGCGCTGGCACACACTGCCGGGTGTTGCAGCTTGGACAGGCAAACTAAGTGAATGGAGCCATGGCCGAAACGTCCAGCATTTTACGACAGTGCCCGCAGGCAACCGCCGCAATCCGCTCCGTCTCGATTTCCGGTGATGACGTGGACATACCCTGTGCAATATAATGGAGAGCCTTGATCCTGAAGAGAAATTATGGCACAGTGAGTCACGGGTTGTCCAACGAAAAGGCGTTCGCGTTCAAGGAGTTACGCATGCTCGGTCTGACATTGGATCCGGTTTGCTTTACGATTGGCGCGCGTCCGATTTACTGGTACGGCGTCCTGATGGCCACGGCTTTCGCTGCGGCTTTGTTCCATCTGATTCTTGTGGGCAGGCGCGCCGGGCACGACAGCGCGTTCGCTTCGGATCTGGTTTTCTGGTGCATGGTTGGAGGAATCATTGGCGCGCGACTGGCGTACGTTGCGGCTAATTGGGAATACTTTTCCATCTACCCCGGGCGGATTGTGAGGATGGATCAGGGCGGGCTGATTTTTTACGGCGGATTTTCCGGTGCCGGGATTGCCGTCTGGCTCTTCGCTGCCCGCCGTGGCGAACGACTGGTGTCGGTTATGGACCTGCTTGTCACTGCGCTGCCGCTTGGTCACGCCCTCGGACGTATCGGCTGTTTTCTGAACGGCTGCTGTTACGGACGGTCCAGCACGGGCGCGTGTGCTGTGGCGATGGACGGTGTAGCGCGTTTGCCGGTTCAGTTGTTTGAGGCGGCCGGCAATCTGGTTTTGTGGGCCGTGCTAACGTTGGTGTTTCTGCGCCGGCCGCGTCCCGGTACGGTGCTTGGCCTTTATTGCGTAAGCTACTCCGCATTGCGTTTTCTGCTGGAATTCCAGCGTGGCGACCCGCGCCTGAACTGGGGTTCATTCACCGACGCACAATGGCTGAGCGCAGCGCTCTGCGCTACGGGTCTTGCCATCCTGCTGCGAGCCCGGAGTCAAGGCCATGATCACGCTGAACGCGGATGCTGATGCCGCTGGCCGGCGCCTGGACGCCTGGCTTGGTGAAACCGCGAGCACCGGCCTTTCGCGTTCGCAGGCGCAGGTTCTGATCCGCGATGGGGCCGTGCTGGTGGACGGACGTGCCGTCAAGCCCAGCCACAAGCTGCTCTGCGGGCAGGTGGTATCCGTGGAAGTGCCCGCCCCGCAGCCGCCGCTTGAACTCGCACCACAGAATATCCCTCTGGAGATTCTCCACGAGGACGCCGACGTGATTGTCGTCAACAAGCCCGCCGGGCTGGTCGTTCACCCGGCTTGCGGTCACGCCGATGGCACCCTCGTCAACGCCCTGCTTTTTCACTGCCACGATCTGGCGGGGATCGGCGGGGAGCTGCGCCCCGGAATTGTTCACCGCCTCGACCGCGACACCAGCGGCGCGCTCGTCGCCGCCAAAAACGCGAGCGCCGCAAGCAATCTGATGCGGCAGTTCAAAAACCGCCACGTAGCGAAGGAATATCTGGCGCTGGTCAGGGGTCAGCCCAAACCGCCATCGGGACGCATCGAAACGATGATCGGACGCAGCACGCAGGACCGTAAGAAAATGAGCGTGCAGTCAGCGCATGGACGCATTGCTATTACGGAGTATGAAACGCGCGAAAGCTTCGTCGCCGCCAGCCTGCTCTCCGTCCGGATCGCCACCGGGCGCACGCATCAGATCCGTGTCCACATGGCGCATCTTGGCCATGCCGTGGTGGGCGATGCCGACTACGGTCACCGCGGGCGCGAACGCGATCCGCTGGTTGACGCCGCGCCGAGGCAAATGCTGCACGCCTGGAAGCTGTCTTTTCAGCACCCCCGTACCGGTGCCCCGCTGACTTTCACCGCGCCGGTTCCTGAAGATATGGCTGCGCTGCTCGACGCCTTGCGCAGGCAGGCTTTAACCGGCGGGAATTAAATCGCAGGCGGATTGACGGGCGGGCGTTGGCAGGCGAGCAGGTTGCGGCGCAGGCGCATGAGGCCGGTGCGTAGAACGGTTGTGGTGGCGAAGCGCGAGGCAAAGCCAGCCTCGTCCAGAACCATGAGCGCATCGGCCAGGGGCAGATCGGACGGCAGCAATTCCGGAGGGATTGCAGACGCAGGCGCACGGTTCCAGGGGCAGACAGCGGTGCAGCGGTCGCAGCCGAACCAGGCGTTTTGCGTGCCGACGCGCGCTGCATCGGAGGGCTCGAAAACCGCCGCCTTGTGCTCGATGGTGAGATAGCTCAGGCAGCGCCGGCAATCCAGCGTGCCGTCGGCAGCGAGAGCCCCGGTAGGGCAGGCCTCGATGCAGCGGCGGCAGTCGCCGCAGCGGTTGGGCTGTGGTGCATCAGGCGGCAGCGCAATATTGAGAAGCAGTGTGCCGAGCACAACAGTGGCCCCGTATTCCGGATGCACGAGCTGGCCCTGGCGGCCGATCCAGCCAAGTCCGGCGCATGCGGCCCATGTGCGCTCCGCGAGCGGGGCGCTGTCTACGCACACCCGCCACCGGAGGTCCGGCGTGTCGGCGGCCAGCCGGCGGGCAAGCGCCGCGAGCCGGTCGCGTAGAACCAGATGGTAGTCGCGACCGCGCGCCAGCATGGAAAAGCCGCCGGCGTTGGAAGCGGGATTGACAGGGTAGGGCAGGGCGGCGACAACGAGCGACTGCGCATCTGGAAGGAGCGTGCGCGGGTCACGCCGCATTGCTGCATGGCGCCGCAGATAATCCAGGCCCGCCGCGCAGCCGCTGGCCAGCCACGCATCGAAGGCCTCCGTGTGTTCCGTGGGTCCGGCGACGGCCACTCCTATGGACGGCAGTCCGGCTTTCCGCGCGTGGTCATGCAAGGAGAGCAGCAAGGCTGGAGGCTGAAGGCTGTCAGGCTGAAGCAAGCAGTGCGAAGAAATCTGCTTGGATACGCCACAAGCGCTAGCTGGGGCCTTTTTCATTTAAGGTTTCTTTTCCGACTAGCAGCCTGACAGCCTGCAGCCTGATCAACCTCTGGGGATTGTTATGCCCGGGACTCTGCGGTGTAAAGCGCCGCGATGCGCGCGACAATGGCCTCGGGTGTGAGGTTGTCGGTGACAATCTGGTTGGGGATGGCGGCGTATAACGCAGCGCGCTGCTGCAGCAAATCCTGAACTCGCGCGCGACGATCGGGATGTTGCAGCAAAGGACGCGTGGTGTCGCCAGCCGTGCGGCTCAGGATCGTATCCAGTGTGGCGCTCAGGCAAACCACGATCCCGCCGCGCGCGAGGTCGCGCAGGTTGTCAGGATTGAGCACGATTCCACCGCCGGTGGCGATCACCAGGCTGGCCGGCACGCTGAGTTCGATGGCGGCCTGCCGTTCCAGCTCGCGAAACGCGGGCTCGCCGTCCTCGGCAAAAATACGGGCAATTGGCTTGCCTGCCTGTGCTTCGATGCGGGTGTCGAGGTCAAGAAAATTCAGCCCCAGACGTTTGGCCAGGCGCCGTCCGGCAGTAGATTTGCCGGTGGCCATGAATCCAGTCAGGACAAGATTAAGTTTTGCAAGCATGGCCGTTTTAGCTACTCAGCGGCTGGCGCAGGCGGCGGCACTACAGGGCCAGCCGTTTTATCGGCTTCGATCAGATTATCAATCGCTATTTTAAACTGCTGCAAACCGGTGGAGGGCATAATGATCGTGTCTCTGTGTTCGCCAGCCTCTTCCGTAATCCTGAGAAACCGCCCGCGCGGATTCTGGCGCAGCGAAAAGGCGAACCTTTTCCGTTCCACCGGCAACTCTTCCCTGTGTATTTCAATGTCCATGCTCCCCCCTGCTGCCTGGCTGCTGCGGTATCATGAAGACATTGATAAATAAAGCCTAGTCCACCACCAGGCAGCCCGGCAGGGCCCGGCGGAAGCGATTCTTGTCGGCGCGCGGGATGTTGTTGCCGGTTAGTTTGAGCAGCTTGAGCGACCGGCACTTGTCGAGCGCCACCGGCAGCGCCGTCAGGCGGTTGCCGCTGAGGTCAAGACTTTCAAGCTGACCCAAACGGGATATTGTCGCAGGCAGCGTGGTGAGCGCATTGCCGGTCAGCGACAATATCCGCAACGATGCAAGCGCCCCGATGGCTTCCGGCAGCGTCGTTAGCCGGTTGTCGTCCAGCAGCAATAGTTCCAGATGCGCGAGGCTTGCTATCGCCGGCGGCAGCGTCGCCAGGCGGTTGCCTTGCAGATTCAACACCCGCAACGACGCCAGTCCGCGCATATCGCGGCCGAGCGTTTCAATCCGGTTGTCCGTAGCGCTGAGCGTTTCGATGCGCGGCAGCGCGGGCAGGCCTTCCAGTGTGATCAGCGTGCACTGGTTCAGCGTCAGGCGCTGCAGGCTGGCAAAAACATCCAGCCCGCCGGGTGGCACTGTGAAGGGGTTGCCGTCGAGGTAGAGCGATTGAATTTGCGTTTGTGTCAGCGCGTCGGCTGGCAGCGCCGTCAGCCCCCGTCCACGCAGGTTGAGGCTGTCGCCGACTTTGAGCACGGTCGTCACCGTTTTGCTCACCGCACGCCCTTCCACAAGTTGACCGATAGTGCCCGGCGGCATTGGCATTTCGCCTGCCCACGCCGACATGGTCACCGCGCTCAATCCGGCAATTAAAGTAGTTTTCATATGTTTCCTTTCGCACGTCCGGTGGACGTGACGGACACACTATTATGGCGACTCTTCCGCAGTGTCAAGCTCGACGGCGTCACCCAATGTGCGGCTAAGGTTCTGTTTCACGGCGCGAGATAGCCACCTTGGTCAGCCTCAGCGGCTCACCGTGACGGTTCGCCCTACCCATGCCTGGTTCTCAAAAAACACCTGATCGTACGCGAGGTAGGGCGAGGCGTCTCGCCGAGCCGTCTTAGCGGCTGAATAGTGGCTGTTCGGGAAGAACCAGCGCCGCTTAGCCGCACATCTGGGTGTCACGAGCGATCGTTGCCGCGCCGGTTTCGCGACATGGTCGGCCACCTGCCGCAGGCAGGCGGCCGACACTGAACACTGAACACTGACCGCCTAGGCAATATATGTATTGGCCGTGGTCGAGCCGCCGCGTCCGGTCCAGTTGGTGTGGAAAAACTGGCCGCGTGGCTTGTCAACCCGTTCGTAGGTGTGCGCGCCAAAGTAGTCGCGTTGCGCCTGAAGCAGGTTGGCCGGCAGTTGCGCGCTGCGGTAGCCGTCAAAAAAGTTCAGCGCTGCAGACATGCAGGGCGCCGGGATGCCGGTCTGCGCCGCCTTGACCACCACCCGCCGCCACGACGGCTGCCGGCTCTCAACCGCGCGTTTGAAGAAAGGATCGAGCAGCAGGTTGACCAGCGCTGGATTGCGCTTATAGGCCTTGGTGATATCGTTCAGGAAAACCGAACGGATGATGCAACCGCCGCGCCATACCAGAGCAATGCCGCCGTAGTTCAGGTTCCAATTGTAGGTTTTCGCGGCCGCGCGCATGAGCTGATAGCCCTGCGCGTAGCTGACGATCTTGGAAGCATAAAGCGCCCGGCGCAGGTCGTTTACGAAACGCGCCTTGTCGCCGGTAAACTTTCCGACCTTGGCCTTGATCTGCAGAGAGGCCT
>JBAXJV010000082.1:0-10305 GCA_037137675.1 bacterium
GGCGTCCCCGGACCAGCCGCGGTCAACAAACCGCGTCGCATCCGCCCCCAGCGCGGTGGCATCCTCCGCCTGGAAGGATTCGCCGGCCCACAGGCTCGTTGTCGTAAAGCGGCCCTGCGAGGTCCGCCGCCAGTAGAAGGGCAGTGTCTTCGCGGGGTTCAGTCCGCTGGTCGCCAGCAACGGATGGAGCCCGGGTACGAAAGCGATGTGCATTTCGCCAGCTTGCGAAACGCAGAACTTCGTGTAGGCGAGCGGACGGCAGGTGGTCGCATCGCCCACGAAATAAGTGAAGGCCTGATCGTCGCCGACATCAAAATACTTGGACAGGGCGCCGTTGATCCAGCCGTCGACACGCATCAGGACGTTGGTGTCGTTGCAGGGATTGCTGAGGCGCAGGATCCCGGTGCCCGTGTTGAGCGGGCCGTGGATCAGCGAGAGCAGCCCGGCCAGCGCCAGGTCGGTGTTCAGCGTCACGCCGTTGGTATTGTTGATCGACAGGTTCTTCAACAGCGTCACGCTGGCCGGAATCTCAACGCCCGCGGAACTGCCGCCGAAGATCAGGCCCGAGTCGAGCGTGGTATGCAGGCTGGTGGCCGCGCCCTGGATCGGAGGACCGTTGAGCGTCAGCGTTTTGGTCAGGACATTGAGTTGCCCGCCGGTTATCGTCAGCGTGCCGTTGATGGTCGGGTCGCCGACCAGATTCAGTTCGCTCTGGACCAGTTCGAGGTTGCCGAAGGCGCCGGAGCCGTACAGCAACTGCGAATATGCGTCGTTGAGCGCGATCTTGCCGGCGCCGCCGGCCACGCCGTAGTTGTAGACGTTGCCTGCCACGGTCAGCGTGTAGCCGGCATCGGCCAGCGTGGAGTTGGCGCCGATCGTCAGATCGCCGTTCACCCGGCGTGCGGCGTTTAGGGTCAGCGTCGCCGGCGCGCTGTGGCTCAGCGTCATGTTCAGCAGGATGTTGGTCGCGGTGGGCAGCTCGTAGCCGGCCGTCACGCTGGAGGCGCCGATGTAGTTGACGCTGAGGGTGCTCCCAAAAACCGGGGCGCCGTCCAGGGCGCCGCCGGCGCGCAGGATCGTGGCGCCGCTTGTGAGCGTCAGGTTGGCGCTGTGGGCCAGCGTGCCGGCCGTCAGGGTCAGCGTGCCACTGACGGTCGCGTTGTTGTTAAGATATGCGCCCTTGGCGTCGCTCAACTCAAGATTGACATAACTGCCGACGCCGAGGAGCTGGGGTTGGGCCGAACCGCCGGTCAGCAGAATCCTGCCCGTGCCCGTGACCGTGCCATTGTTGTAAACACCCGCCTTGGCCGTTAATACGAACCCGCCATCCGCAAGGGCGGCGCCGGATTCAATAATGACCCATCCGTTGGCCGTGGCGGCCGCGCCGAGCGTCACCGCGCCGGAGCTCTGGGAGAAAGCAAGCTCTTGCAGCACGTTCCCGGCGCTGGCGGGCAATTCGGAGCCGGTTGTTACGCCGCCTGCGGTATATGTGACATATACGGTGCCACTGAAGACGGGCGTGCCAGACAGGGCGCCCGTGGCACGGGAAATACTGCTTGCGCTGGCAAACGTAAGATTGTTGGCGCCGCTAAGAATGCCGCTCGTCAGCGTGAGCGTGCCGGAAACCGTCAGCGCGTCGCCCAGCGTCGCGCCGCTGGCCCGGTCGAGCGTCAGGTACCCCAAGCCAGACGCAACGGCCGGCAGCGCGAGGTTTGCCGCCCCGCCCGCGTCGGTGATCACAAGCGACGAGGTGGCTCCGCCCGTGAGCGAGCCGCCGGCGGTGGTGATCGCATTATTGACCGTGAGCTGGTTCTCTCCAATGGCGAGCGCGCCGCTGGCCAGCGTCAGGGTGTCGTTGACGCTCAAGTTCTTGTCCAGCGCCATGCCCGCGCTGTTGCTGACGGTCAACTGGTGCACGGCGGACGGAATGCCGAAGCCGCTTTGCTGCGCCACGGCGCCGTTGTAGATGTAATTGGCGCCGCTGGAGAAATGGCGTGTGCCCGTCTGAATGTTGCCGGACGCGCTGATGTCAGCGGCCGAGCCAATGCCAGCGGCCGAGCCAATGCCGAGCGTGCTGCCGGATTGCAGGTCGAAGGCGCTGCCGCTGATCACATGCGCGCCGCAGTCAAGCCGGGCGCTGCCGCTGACCGTGGCATTGGTGACGGCCAGGTCCGCCCCCAGGCTTAGCGCCCCCGAGCCGGTGCCGCTGACGGTGAAGGTGTTATTCGTTTGGAAGGCGCTCCCCATGCTGATGCTCGCCGTCTGGTTCGGGCAATTCCAAATGAAATCCAAAAAGGTCTGGCCCAGGCCGTCCGGCGTTCCGGTGTTGCTGGTATAGCCAACTATCTTGCAGGTGGCGTTCTGGGCGTTCGAGCGCCACGTCGCAACCGGAATGACACCCGCTGTAGTGGTGAAGTTGTGCTGATACGTGCCGCCATAAAACATCAGGACGCCATAGCCGGCGCCGGAATTTACCGTGCCGAAATTGTTCAGCACACCAGCGTCATAAACCGCCATTATAGCGCCGGAGTTTACCGTGATGACGCCGGCGTTCGTGAGCGAAGCATAAACTTCCATGCCGGGGGTCGTGTTGCTAACCACCGTTAACACCACACCGTTGGGGACGACTACGGTCCCGCCGTCACCGATATGGAGCTGGTCCACGGAAAGATCCGACGCGATGGTCACCGTGTGGGTGTTACCAATCTCAATTACGCCATTCGTATAGGAAGGCGAATCAACGGCATTTCCCCAGTTCGTGGTGGCGCCGTTGTAGACTTGCCAGACCGTGCCGAAATCGCTCCAATTTCCACTGGCCTTGGTACGATAGGCGCCAGCGGCGACGTCAATATCAATGGGGGCTGACGTGCCGGTGCAAGTGCCATCGGAAGCCATGACGGTAATGTTGGTTTCTGTCGTGAGTATGTCGTCTTTGGTGGGGATTGTGGCCACCCCGTTCACAGTAGGAACCACAATTTCGTCCAAATCGGCACTGTCCCAGATGCCACTCAGTTCAGCATCCCATTTTATTGTCGCGGAACTACTGCTAAAACTAACATTAGTTGATGGGAGCGTAGTGACTGTATTGTCGTACGCGTCCTTGGCCGTGGCATAGGTGGTAAATGGAATGGCGGCATAGAATGGCGGGGCGGAGAAGGTGACGGCGTAATGCGTCATCGCGCCCGCGGTGAAGGTGACAGACGCCGTCTGGGTGACGGTGACGCCGCTTACGGTGTCGTGACACGCGAAGACATCCAGGCCCGCCGTGGTGGACTTGACGGACCAGCTTCCCTGCCCGCTGGGGTCGGTGTTGTTGACGAGCGTCGTGATCGTCGGCGTGCCCGCGCCAGACGACAGCGTCAGCGAGACGGACTTGCCGGCAATCGGGTTGCCAGCCGCATCCTTCAGCGTAACCGTGATCGTGGACGTCGCGACGCCGTTCGCCGACACCGAAGCCGAAGAGGCGGACAGGGTGGATGCTGACGCGCTCACCGGGCCCGCGTTGACCGTTTCCTGCTGCGTGGCCGAGGTGATCGCCGTGGGACTTGTGCTGGCGGCCGTGATCGTCGGCGCTCCTGCTTTTGTGTCCGTGTACGTGAAGCTGGCGGTGCTGACGCCGCTCGTGATGGACCGCGGGGAGGCCGGGCTGAAGGTTACCGTGCCGGCCGAGGAGCTTGCAAGCGTCACGGTCCGGCTGGCATCTGCGGTGTTGGGGTTGCCAAACGGGTCGCGGCGCTGCACCGTAATACTTGCCGACGCCACGCCGGCTGTGAGCACAAGCGGCGAGTTCGTGAACGCAAGCTGGCTGGCCGCGGCTGGCAGGACTACCAGCGAAGCGCTGGGCACGCCCGTCAGCAATAAGTCCGTGGCGGCAATCGAAGTTGTCTCGGCTTTCTTGAGCGCGGTGGCCACGAGCGTGGCATGGCCGTTGCTGAATGTAACGCCCTCGGTGTAGACCGGAACATTGCCGTTTGGCGAATTGGCCGGCCCGCTGTAGCTGATCGACTTCAGGCCGGAATAGCTCGGGTCCACGTTGGTGTAGATGCCCACGGCGCTCAGCGTGATGGTGAACGCCGTTCCGGCTGTCTGGTTGCTGACCGTGCCCGTGTTGCCGATGGCGGAAGTGAAAATCTGCCCGGGAAGCGTCACCATCAACCGGCTGGCCAGCGGCTCGCCGATGACGAAGTCGCCGAAGGAAGTTAGCCCCGTGGCTTGCGTGCTGGTAGGCGTTCGGGCGCCATCCGTCGTATGCGCCCAGGCGCTGCCGCTCCACTGGCGGATGTCAAAGAAGCTGGGCGCCGCGCCGCCGCTGATATCCGATGGATCGAAGGTGAAGGTCCCATTGCAGTTGCCAACTGCCAACCCGTTTGCCACCGCGAGCGTCCAATAGCGAGTCACGTCCTTGGAGGGGTTGAGTCCGGAGGTGGCGATCTGCGGGTGATTGCCCGCCGAAGCCGTCACGACGGCGGCCAGCGTTCCAGCCGTTGTCACGTTGAGGTTGGTCAGGGCAACCGGCCGATATTTGGTTCCGCCTCCGATCGGGAAACTGAAGGACTGGCCGCTGCCGGTGTTGAAGGCCTTCTGCAGGTTGCCATTGACAAAACTATTGCTGCCGGCCCCGGAAACCGTGGCGCTGGCGCCTAAAAGCAGGGTGTTGGTGCCGGTGTCGATCAGGCCGGTGGCCAGCGTCAGCGCGCCGTTGACGGCGGGGCTGCCGCTCAACGAGGCGCCAGCGGAATTGGTCAGCTGGAGGTTTCCGTAGGCGCCGGAGCCCGAGAGCGTCTGGCTGGCGGCGCCGGCCAGGAGCACCTTGCCTGCCCCGCTGTGCGTGCCGGCGTTGGCAACGCTCCCCTTCGCTGTCAGGACAAACCCGCCGTCAGCGAGAGTCACGCCCGACCCGATCGTCAGGGCGCCGTTATTCGTGATGGCGCCCTGCAGGGTCTTGGTGCCGCTGCCGCTGAGGGTCAGCGCCTTGTAGGCGCCCACGGTGTTGTTAACGGTCTGGGCGCCGGCGCCGGCATACTCCACCGTCAGGTTGGTCACCGTGCGGGTCGTGAACCGGTACTGGTTGGCCAGGTCGGCGGTCGCCGCCGTGCGCGTGACCTGGATCGTGCCCGCGCCGGCCAACGTCCCTGCGGCGGCGGCGCTGTTGATGACCACGGTGGCGGTGGGGCTGAACGTCGCGCCCGCAGCTACCGTCATGGTGCCGGCCACGCTGAAGTTATTGGTGCCCGAAACAGTCGCGCTGGTGTTGGAGACCGAGAGGTTGTTGAACGCCGTGGCTGAGGAACCGCCGATGATCTGATCCGTTGCCCCGTTGAAGATGACGGTGCCCGAACGCGGCGTGAACGTGCCGCCGTTGTCAAACCAGTCGCCCTTGATCGTGAGCCCGAAGTTGTTGGCCGTCGTCACATCCAGCGTGCCCGACGAGAGGGTCAGGTCGCCGTTGAGCGTGATCGCGGTTCCAAGGCTGACCGTCTGCGCGGAGGCCAGGATGACGAGGTTGTTGTAGGTGGCGATGGCGGCCGGCAGCGCGGATGCGGCGGCGTTGTCGGCCCAGATGATGGTGCCCGCCCCGGGAATGAAAGTCTGCCTGGTGGTGATCCAGTTGTTGTTGCTGATGGAGAGCGTGCCGCCGTTGGACATATCAATGGTACCGCTGATCGTCGAGGCCACAACGCCAAGCACGCGCAGCGTATTGGTGCCACCAACCGGCCAGACCAGCGTACCGGCGGAACTTCGGCCAACTTCGAGCGTACCATAGACCAGATTGCCGGCGGCGTTGTCGTTGGTGCACACGCCGTTGATACGCAGCGTGTCGGTCGCGACCGGCAGCGCGCCGCCCCAGAGTGCGGCCGTGCTGAAATTGCCAGGCCCGGTAAAGATCTTGGTCGCGGCCATGGACGACGACATGCAAGCGCCCAAAAGCACGAACCCGGCCACGCACAGCACCGCCGTCCAGAACCCTTCGTTCCGGTTTTTCGCAAGCAAATTTGTCATAACTTTTTCTTTTTCCGCCTCCGCAGAGGCTTTGAGCACGTCACCAGCTCCAACTTCTTACACGTTCTGTAACGTGTAGTCCTTGATGTAGATCAAGAAAACAAAAACGGATATGGCTGTGGGAAGTGGAGGATTGCGGGATTGCGGGATTGCGGGATTGCTTGATTGCGAGATGGTGGGAGGCGGGGATGTTGTGGGCGGTGAAGATGGCGTTCAACGGCGCGGCCCCCACCCTGTCTGGCGGAGACTTACTTGCGGTCGCGTTTCTGATGTCGGTGGGGGTGCATTTCACGGATGAAACGGATGACGGCAATGAGTTCAACCGCGGATGTACGCAGATTTACGAGGATGGGCTGGATTTATATAGTCCCGGAGGAACTGATGGAAATCACTCCAGCACCTCGCGCAATTTACGCGCGAGGTCGTCGCGCGTGAACGGCTTCGACAGGAACTGCACGCCCTCGTCCAGCACGCCGCGTTGCGCAATCACGTCTCTTGTGTAACCTGACATGAACAACACCTTGACGCCAGGTTTGAACGCGCTGATGCTTTTTGCCAACTGTCGCCCATCCATCCCCGGCATAACCACGTCTGTCAACAACACATGGATGTCATCCGGATACCCTGCGGCCAGCTTCAGGGCTTCCCCAGGGGTCTCCGCCACCAGGGCTTTGTACCCGAGGGTGTTCAGAAACGCACCGCAGGTCACGCGCAGGAATTTCTCGTCTTCCACCAACAGGATGGCCTCCCCCCGGCCTCTGGGCGTTTCCGCCTTGATTGTGGCGGTTGCTGTCACGGCCCCTGCCACAACCTGGGGCAGATAGATATTGAAAGCCGTGCCCTTGCCTGGCTCGCTGGTGACGCAGATGAACCCGTTGTTCTGCTTGACGATTCCGTACACCGTGGCCAGCCCAAGGCCCGTGCCATTGCCGATGCCCTTGGTGGTGAAGAACGGCTCGAATATCTGCGCCATTGTATCCTTGTCCATGCCGCACCCATTGTCGCTGACAGTTAAGAACACATGCCGGCCGGGAATTGCCTCCGGGCATCTGGCGCAGAAGTTGTCATCGAGGGTGACAACTCCGGTTTCCAATGTAATCTCGCCGACACCGGCGATGGCGTCTCTGGCATTGACGCACAGGTTGGCAAGGATTTGGTCAATCTGCGCCGGATCGAGCTTGACTGGACGCATGACTGCGCCAGGTTTCCAAACCAGGTTGATGTCTTCACCAATCAACCGCCGCAACAGCTTGAGCATGCCTGACACCGCATCGTTGAGGTCCAGGATCTTGGGCGCGATAGTCTGCTTGCTGGCGAAGGCCAGCAATTGGCGGGTGAGATCGGCGGACCGCTCCGCGGCGTGCGTGATTTCGTCAAGGTACGCCCGGATCGGATGGCCCGGCGAGATCTCGTCCTGGCACAATTCGACATAGCTCATAATACCCATGAGCAGATTATTGAAGTCGTGCGCCACGCCCCCGGCCAGGCGGCCCACCGATTCCATTTTCTGGGCCTGGCGCAGTTCTATTTCGAGCTGGGACTCGCGGGTGACATCGCGTTTAACGGCGACGTAGTTGACGGTCTTTCCTGAGGCGTCGCGCACGGGTGAAATGGTCGCTTCCTCTTCGTAAAGCGTCCCGTCCTTGCGCTTGTTAATTATGTGACCGTGCCACACCCACCGCTGGCCAGCGTATTCCACATCCGGCGGTAGAACTCAGCGTCGTGCTTGCCGCTCTTGAGGATGCGCGGGTTCTGCCCCAGCGCCTCCTGCCGGGAGTAGCCGGTGACTTTCTCAAAGGCTGGGTTGACGTACAGGATCGCACCTTCGTGATCGGTGACGACCACGACATCATGGGCCTGCTCGATGGCCGCGCTCAAACGCAGGCGTTCTTGCTCGGCACGCTTCATTTCGGTGATGTCGGCGGCAATACCGACAAGCCCCATCCGTTTTCCATGGTCGTCCTTCATAATAGTGACAGTCATCCACGTCGGAAATGTGGAGCCGTCCTTCCGCCAATGCCCGATTTCTCCCTGATTCGCACCTTTTTCCCGCAGCACATCGTTAAAGGGGATGACGTCACACTCCATTTGTTCCGGAGAGTGGCTGATGGAGATGAACTGCCCGAGCATCTCTGCTGTTTCGTAGCCGTGCATCCGGGCCCACGCGGAGTTCACAAACGTGAGTCTGCCATCCATATCCGCGATGGCGATCCCGTCGCTCGACTGCTCCACCGCCATCTCGTACCGTCGCAATGATTCCTCCGCCTGCTTGCGCTCGGTGATGTCTTTCGCAACACCGCACATGAGGGCCAACTCGCCGCCATCGTTGTAGACTGGAAAACCCCGGTCTAGAATCCAACGCACGGATCCATCCGGACGGATGATCCGGTATTCAATATCCCAGGTTCCTTTGACGTGCTCTTGTAAAGCCGCGCCGACCATGCCCTGGTCTTCAGGGTGAATTACTTCGGAGAAGATTTGCGGCTGTTGATAGAGGCTCTCACACGTGCGCCCCCATATATTTTCGAACGCGGGGCTGACGTAGATAATCCGGTCAATGGTGGGCGTGCTGATCCAAAAGACATCTTGAATGCTCTCCGCCAGCAGACGGAACTTGGACTCGCTCGCTCGCAGCGCTTCCTCCGCCAATTTGTGCTCGGTGATGTCCGAGATGATACCGTGCCAAAGAGTGCTACCATCCGCCAACCGTTCAGGGTGTGCCTGGCTCCATCTCCAGCGCAACCCCTGCCGCGGAAGGATGACCCTGAATTCGCAATAGAATTCCTGCAAGCTGCGGGCCGATTCTTGTATAGCATTGCCAACGCGTTCGTAGTCGTCAGGATGCAAGCGCCCGAAAACCGGCGTGGCATCTTCTCTCACTTCTTCCGGTGTGCATTCATATATGTCATGCATGCCGGGGCTCGAATAAGGAAACGCGGAGCGCCCGTCCGGATACAATCGGTACTGATAAATAACCCCTGGCACCAGCCGGGCCAGATTTGCGAGCAGATCGTGGCTATGTTTTAGTTCTGCCGCCGCCAGATGGCGCGCAGTTACGTCACGGCAAAGCGACACGATGCGAAAGCCCGGCCCCTTCCCTTCTGCTGTCGCGTTGATCTCCACGGGCGTCACATGACCGGCTCCGTCAATGTAGTCGACCACGAAATTCCGTACGAACCCGTCCCGCGCGCAACTTGCCACGGCCAGTGCGTTCTTCTCCTTCTCGTAATCAGCGGTCCACTCGACGACTCTCCTCCCCGATATCTCCCGGAGCTCACGATGACCGCTCAGCCGCACGTATTCCTGGTTCGCGTCCAGGACTCGCCCTTCCCCGTCAATGATCAAATATCCGGTGCCGGTCGTTTCGACCAGCGAGCGGTACTTGGCCTCGCTGTTCCGCAGCGCATCCTCGGCCTGTTTGCGGGCGGTAATGTCGGTCAACACAATCTGGCACAACTTCGTCCCATCGGACTCCTGCGCGAGCGTCACCAGCAGTTGCGACCAGAACACCATTCCATCCTGCTTCATCATCCGCAGTTCGTAGTCCTGCTGCGCGGCAGTTGTAACGAGTTGTTTGTGATGCCGGTAATAAACGTCCTGCTCTTCTTTCTGGATGAAATGAAAAAAGGGATGATTGATCAGCTGGCCCCGGTCCACACCCAGCAGTCTGGCGGCGGCCAGATTGGCATTCTGAATCAGGCCGTTTTCGTCAATGGTAATATACCCCATTGGCGCCAAATCGTAGAGATCGAAATAGCGTTCCTGCTCAACGGCCAGATCCGCAAATGCCTGACGCAGCTTATCGTTCTGCATTTCCAGTTCAATTTGATGCACCTGCAACTCGTGAAATGCCTGCCGGATTTCTTCAGCCGACTGGGGCGCTTTGGTTTTTGGCGCCTGAGCAAGCTTTGCTTCTGCCTGTATGCGCAATTTTTCTTTATCGTTCATAGAGTGATAAAGACCTTTTTTGGGCATTTTATGCGTCCAAAACTCCCTGACTGCCTTCTAATCTAAGCACAAATAGCGTTACCTTACTGGTTATTTCAACACAAAAGTGCCGCCAACCGCTATCAGGGAAACAGCAAGTATTGACGGGCAAATACCTTAGACGCGAAATCGCCTGTCAGGTGGCGAGCGGAGGTCAGCGGTCCGAAAGCACTGGGCGCAGGGCGAATCGGGGGGGGGGGGCAAGAATTACGAATTAGGAATTACGAATTAGAAATTGGGGCGGGGAAGAATTAAGAGGGGAGTTACTACACTAGCGTCCCATAGGACGCAGGCTGTTAGACTGTAGGCTGTTAGACT